>NZ_KI912608.1:1243581-1478581 GCF_000519265.1 Desulfonatronum lacustre DSM 10312 | reverse complement strand
ACCTGAGTACCGCGGGGCACGTGAAACCCCGTGGGAATCCGGGAGGACCATCTCCCAAGGCTAAATACTCCCTGGCGACCGATAGCGAACTAGTACCGTGAGGGAAAGGTGAAAAGAACCCCTGTTAGGGGAGTGAAACGAGAACCTGAAACCAATTGCCTACAAGCGGTTCGAGCCATTGTGCGTTTTCTTCGGAAGACGTTCAGGGTGAGAGCGTGCCTTTTGCATAATGAGCCAGCGAGTTTATTTGTAGTGCGAGGTTAAGCCTTTCTGAGGCGTAGCCGCAGCGAAAGCGAGTCTGAATAGGGCGATTGAGTACTGCGGATAAGACCCGAAACCGAGTGATCTATCCATGGGCAGAGTGAAGCTTGGGTAAAACCAAGTGGAGGCTCGAACCAATAAGGGCTGAAAACCTTTTGGATGACCTGTGGATAGGGGTGAAAGACCAATCAAACTCGGTGATAGCTGGTTCTCCCCGAAATATATTGAGGTATAGCCTCAGGTAATTCGCGCACGGAGGTAGAGCACTGAAAGGGCTAGGGGCCCCACCAGGTTACCAAACCCTATCAAACTCCGAATGCCGTGCGTTTTATCCTGGGAGTCAGACTGTGGGTGAGAAGGTCCATAGTCAAGAGGGAAACAGCCCAGACCGTCGGCTAAGGCCTCCAAATTCGTGCTCAGTGGGAAAGGAAGTGGAGTTGTTCAGACAGCCAGGAGGTTGGCTTAGAAGCAGCCATCCTTTAAAGAAAGCGTAATAGCTCACTGGTCTAGTGATTCCGCGCCGAAAATGTAACGAGGCTAAGCACGATGCCGAAGCCACGGGTGTGCGTTTTAACGTACGCGGTAGGGGAGCGTTCCTCGCGGGATGAAGGTGAACCGGAAGGTTTGCTGGACTTCGGGGAAGTGATCATGCTGGCATGAGTAACGATAAAAGAAGTGAGAAACTTCTTCGCCGTAAGCCCAAGGTTTCCTGGGTAAAGATAATCTTCCCAGGGTGAGTCGGCCCCTAAGGCGAGGCTGAAAAGCGTAGCTGATGGGAAACAGGTTAATATTCCTGTACCTGTGAGACATCGTTTGAGTGATGGGGGGACGCGGAAGGGTAGGTCATCCGGGTGTTGGATGTCCCGGTTCAAGGTAGTAGGCTGGCTTCGTAGGCAAATCCGCGAAGCTTTAAGCCGAGAACTGATGACGAGTCTTTAAGACGAAGTGACTCATCCCATGCCGCCGAGAAAAGCCTCTAAACGAGATGTCTTTCAGACCGTACCGCAAACCAACACAGGTGGGCGGGGAGAGTATCCCAAGGCGCTTGAGAAAACTCTGGTCAAGGAACTCGGCAAAATGACCCCGTAACTTCGGGAGAAGGGGTGCTCTTTTTTGTGAAGGGACTTGCTCCCTGAGCATCGAAGAGTCGCAGAGAAACGGCGGGGGCGACTGTTTACTAAAAACACAGGTCTGTGCGAAGTCGTAAGACGCGGTATACAGACTGACGCCTGCCCGGTGCCGGAAGGTTAAGGGGAGAGGTTAGGGCAACCGAAGCTTTGAACCGAAGCCCCGGTAAACGGCGGCCGTAACTATAACGGTCCTAAGGTAGCGAAATTCCTTGTCGGGTAAGTTCCGACCTGCACGAATGGCGTAACGATCTCCGCGCTGTCTCGACCAGAGACTCAGTGAAATTGAAGTGGCGGTGCAAATGCCGTCTACCCGCAGCAAGACGGAAAGACCCTGTGCACCTTTACTATAACCTGGCATTGGGTTTTGGGGCATCATGTGTAGGATAGGTGGGAGGCTATGAAGTCTGTACGCCAGTATGGGCGGAGCCATCGTTGAAATACCACCCTTGTTGTTCTAAAACTCTAATACTGGTCAGTGAACCCTGACCGTAGACAGTGCCAGGCGGGTAGTTTGACTGGGGCGGTCGCCTCCCAAAGAGTAACGGAGGCGTGCAAAGGTTCCCTCAGGCTGATTGGAAACCAGCCGTTGAGTGCAAAGGCATAAGGGAGCTTGACTGTGAGAGAGACATCTCGAACAGGGACGAAAGTCGGCCTTAGTGATCCGGTGGTCCCGCATGGAAGGGCCATCGCTCATCGGATAAAAGGTACGCCGGGGATAACAGGCTGATCGCGTCCAAGAGTTCACATCGACGACGCGGTTTGGCACCTCGATGTCGGCTCATCACATCCTGGGGCTGGAGCAGGTCCCAAGGGTACGGCTGTTCGCCGTTTAAAGTGGTACGCGAGCTGGGTTTAAAACGTCGTGAGACAGTTTGGTCCCTATCTGCTGTGGGCGGAGGAGACTTGAGAGGGCCTGTCCCTAGTACGAGAGGACCGGGATGGACGAACCTCTGGTGGACCAGTTGTCGCGCCAGCGGCACAGCTGGGTAGCTACGTTCGGCAAGGATAACCGCTGAAAGCATCTAAGCGGGAAGCCTGCCTCAAGATTAGGTCTCCCTGGAAGTGATTCCCTAAAGGTCCCTGGTAGACCACCAGGTTGATAGGCTGGAGGTGTACGCGCAGCGATGCGCTCAGCTGACCAGTACTAATAGACCGTGAGTCTTAACCTCTCTATACTTCGTTACCTATGAAATGGTGACTTGTGATTGGTGATATGCAGCCTGGAAATATCCAGGATATTCGCAAACCACCCCCACAAATCACCCATCACCAAATTTGTTCTGGTGGCCTTGGCGGAGGGGACACACCCGACCCCATTCCGAACTCGGAAGTTAAGCCCTCCAGCGCCGATGATACTGCGGTTCTAACCGTGGGAAAGTAGGACGCCGCCAGATCATTCCTCATCACAAAAACGCCCGCTTAGGAAACTAAGCGGGCGTTTTTGTTTTTGAAAGAACTTGCAATCAGACGCTTTTCAACCATGTGCGCCAAGCAAAGGGTGCAAAGCCAGCAGGGCACGGTTTTGAAATTCGACAGGAGAATGGCGCTTGAAGAGACGAGCGAGGTCCACTTCGTCGCTAGGAGGAGCGGATATCGGCAGGTCATTGGAAATCAAACCGATGATGTCTTCGTCATGGCCGTCGGTATTATAGAGCGGGATGAGGTCGTACGCTTGTAAATAGTGCTCGTAGAGGGCATGGTCCGCCGAAAGGATTTTGTCGGGACGCTCTATGGCATGGTCGCGCAAGATGTTGATGGACCGCATTTCCAGGCCGTCGCAACAACCAAGGACTTGCTCCAGTTCCGGCGTCGGGCTTGTCTGGTATCGAAAGGCGTGCGCGACGAAAAGAAACGTGTTGTCCCGCTCCGGGGCGACAAGACGGTTGAGTTCCGAGAGGGAAAGGTGGTGTACTGGATGACTCAGAAAACGAGCCCCGAAGGCCACGATATGGTACCCTTCCGTCAGCGCGACCTCGATACCGGAGTAGAGTTTCAATTGCGGATAGTTGGATTGTAATGCTTCGAGGCGATCCTGATCCCAGTAGACGCCATGTTCCGTGAAAAGCAGGGAGTCCAAGCCTCGGGCGATGGCGATTTCACAAGCATTTCTGGGATTGACGAAGGAGCAGCAGGAGTGCTGGCTGGTATGAAAATGGCAATCAATACGCATAATGACGCGACGTTTCCGTTGGCTGATAGAGTCCGTGGAGATAAAAAGACTTGGCAGGGGCGGCCATATGAAGAAATCACACAAGGCGATCGCACTCAATGAAATTGTCCAGGGAATCCAAAATAGGCTACGCCTATGTTCTTCTGGCCGCAACTCTCTGGGGAATGATCGGTCCTCTGGCTTTGCTGGCGTTTCAACAAGGCCTGGAGCCGTTGGAAGTCGCCTTCTGGCGGGCGACGCTGGGAGCGCTGCTGTTCATGGTGCATGTCTCGATCCGTGGTCAATGGCGTGTTCAACGAGCCGACCTCCCGGCTTTTTTCTTTTTCGGGCTGGTCTGTGTCGGAGTGTTTTACGGCGCGTTTCAGAAGACGGTTGATCTTGGCGGCGCTTCCGTCGCGGCGGTCCTACTCTATACAGCTCCGGCCTGGGTGGCCTTGCTGGCCTGGATATTTCTCGGGGAAACCCTGGGACGCCTGAAGATACTGGCCGTGGGCATAACCTTGCTGGGTGTTCTGGGAGTCAGCCTCGGTCCGGACGGCCTGACCGCTCTTCGCGAAGGTCTTTGGAATCCGGCCGCCGTGGGGTATGGTTTACTTTCAGGGCTGACCTACGCTCTCTACTATATTTTCGGAAAGCGGTATTTGAGTAAATACTCCGCGGCCTCGGTGATGGTCGTTGCCTTGCCGATCGGGGCCCTCGCCCTCTATCCCTTTGTGGACTTTCATGAAAAAACGCTCGTCGCCTGGATAGCCTTGGCCGTTCTGGCTCTCGTTTCCACCTATGGGGCCTTCCTGGCCTATTGCGCGGGATTGCGTCGCCTTGAAGCCACTCGCGCCTCCGTGGTGGCCACGTTTGAACCCGTGGTGGCCGCGTTGGTCGCCTATGCATGGTGGGGGGAGCGATTGGGCTATCTTGGTATTTTGGGAGCGATGCTGATCATATTCGCCGTTCTGATCATGGTCCGGGCTGGCGACGATCCTCGGGCCCGTTGTGTATCCCGCTGATGATCGCGCTTGCTGAAGACAGATGCTTTCCTCACTCTTGACCAGGTTCATAAGCTTACAGTAGAGATAACCGCTTCGCGCCAGTAGCTCAGTTGGATAGAGCATCGGCCTTCTAAGCCGAGGGTCGGGGGTTCGATCCCTCCCTGGCGCACCAAAGAAAAACAAGGGCTTCCGATGAAACCGGAAGCCCTTTTTTCTTTTCAATACCTCAATCCACTGAAAAACAATATTTTTTTTGGATTCCTGCATGTCCATTTGGGCATGAGATTCAAAATAACCCTGGCTCCTGTGGAGCCAGGGTTATTTGTCCATACGTCGGGTATCGCCGACAGACTTGCTTGAATCGCTCTGAAAGCTTACGTCGACTCATCTTCCTTGGCCGGGAGTGGAGCGCCCAGTTCCCGGATGGCTTTGGTGTAGGATCGGCGCAGGGCTTCCAGGTATTCCGGGTCCATTTTGCCGGCCCAGGTTTCCACTTCCAGGAATCGCTTCGAAATGGTGGTTTTTTCCGGCTCATATCCCGTGGCCAAGCGCATCCGCCAGCGCAATCGCTGCATTTCATCGGCGGCTTTGTCCATGTTCTCGGCCAGTTCGGGCAGGCCGACGACCTTCAAGCATTCGGCCAGAAGCGATTTTTTGTAGACCCCCCGGGCGAAGAGGCAGGAGACCAGGGAGGTTAACAAGACACGTTCCCGTTCGTCCTCCACGAAATAGCGGGTGGCTTTTTCCGGGTCCTTGTCGTGTTTTTTCTGGTCATAGCCATAGGCTCCGGTGTCCAGGTGAGAGTGGCGGAAGGACAGGGACTGGGAGGCGAAAAAGGTCTCTCCGGTGGCGTACCCGGCCATTTCCTGGCCCAGGACGCAGGCGAAGTCCTCTCCGCCGTATTTCGCCGCGGCGTGGGCCACGCCTTTGGCTAAATCCTTATAGAATTCGTTCTTGGCATGGCCCAGGCACCAGATGGCTTCCTTGTAGGCCGCGGTGTTGCCGAAGACCAATTCTTCCTCCACCTGTTCCTTACTCAAAAGTCCTTTCTGATACGCCTCGGTGGCCCAGGCCAGGGCCACGCCGGTGCTCATGGCATCCAGTCCTTCCTTTTCCACTTCATCCATCAGGGCCAGACACTCGGACGCGTTCATTACGCCGAGCATTGAGCCCAGGGCGAAGATCAGTTCATAGTCGTAGGCCACTTGGCGAATCTGGAAGCGGTGTTCGTCCTGGAACTGCTCCCGGAGCATGCCCACGTGGATGCAACCCACCGGGCAACCGGCACAGGCGGTGTTGCGGATCAGCAGGTCCTTGGCAAAGGTTTCGCCGGAAATGCCGTCCACCTCATGGTCCGTGGTCTGGGTCAAGTTGCGGATGGGCAGAGACTTGAGCGCGTTGAGCGGGGCCACGTTTCCGGGGGTGCCCAGGTTGTGGTACTTGCTCATCATTTCCGTATCGGTCATGTCGTCGTGGACTTTTTTGAACAGCTTGGCATAAGCCTTGGTGTCCGCGCCCGGCAATTCCTGGTCGCCATCCCCGGAGATCACCAGGGCCTTGACGTGCTTCACTCCCATGACCGACCCCGCGCCCAGCCGTCCGAAATGGCGGAAGGTGTCCACGTTGATGCAGGCGTAGGCGGACAAGGTCTCCCCGGCCGGGCCGATGCGTAAGATGCTGCGATGACCGGAAGCCCCGGGAAAGGCCCTGCGGATCACTCGGCCCGTGGTCAGGGCGTTGGCGCCCCAGAGGTAGTTGGCGTCCTTGGTTTCGATGATCTTCGAGCCCACATGTACGGCCACGGGCACCTCGGCCCGGCCGCGCAGCACCACGGCGTCGTATCCGGCGAAGCGCATGGCCAGGGCTAGACGGCCACCGGCGTGGGATTCGGCGTACTGGTCGTGATGGGGCGACTTGAAGCCGCAGACCACCTTGGACATCAGCGGAAAATAGCCGGTCAGGCAACCGATGGCGAAGATCAAGGGCTGGTCCGGGTGAGACCATGGTTCTTCAGGTAGACCGTAGGTTTCAAACAAAGCTGCGGCTAAACCGCTGCCGCCGATGTGGACGTTCTTGTCGCCAAAGGAGATGATTTCGCCTTTGTCCCGGTCCAAGTGGACGATGCAGATACGAAACGCGGTATCAGTCATTGGCACCACCTCCCTGGCGGACATGTTCCTGTTTTTGGCGCATTTCCAGACAGTCGTGGGGGCAGAACTCCACGCATCGGCCGCAATGAATACACACGTATGGCTGTGTCTTCTCGTCCAGATAGACGGCGTCCACCGGACAGGCTGGGGCGCATTTGCCGCACTGAATGCACAGCTTCATTTTTACAATTACTCCGCCGCCTTTGCGCTGGGAAAAAGCGCCGGTGGGACAGGCCTTGACACAGGGGGCCGGGTCGCAGGCCAGACAAAGCCGGGCTTCAAAGCCGGTGGTGATGCCGCCGCTGGACTTGATCCGGATGCCGGCCATGCTCCAGGAGAGCTTCTTGTGCACCTGCCGAGCGCAGGCCAAAGAGCAGGAGTGACAGCCGATGCATCGGTCCATGCGTGATGCACGCAAAATCTTCATTGTATTCCTCAATGGTTGAAGGTTGGAAGGTTGAAGGAGAATGTCTCGTGAAAAATGCCAGGTTAGCCTTTTTACCTTCAGGGCGCAAAAATCACTTTCGACCTCACCGGGGCTGTTGGGCGGGGGGAGGATGGTTTGGGCTGAGGAAAGTCTAAAGAAAAAGAGAGCGCGAGGCGCGAAGAGAAGTGGGCGGGCTTGTTCAAGGATGTTGACCTGGCAAGAGTCCTCTGTATCATTGAAGGTGAGCAGGCATGACCAGGCGCGTGAAATGCCCCTTGAATTCGGTACACAACACTTCGGATCAGGATAACAAGCCGGAGTAATATCGAATCCGTTGCGACGAATGGGAAGAGTGGGGCTGTGTTGAGCAGAGTCGAGTGATTTTTATAATTGCGAATGAAGGAGAGCCGATGCAAGACGCGAACCACTCGTATTTCTTGATTCGACTTCCGGTCCCCAGGCCATCAATCCTCGATCTGCACCGCCACAAACGCGACCTGGCCACCAGTTTGCTGGAAGGAACGGACAGCGGAATCAAACTGTCCGTGGAGGAGATGATGGATATGATCCGGGGGGCGGAGTGATTTATACCAAGTTTACTTCGGTAGTGAGTTATTCACTTGAAAAAAAGTTATCGGGGTCGGCGTCGCTATCGGGATCGGGATCGGGATCGATACTGTTTGTTCGCCCATGATCCTTATTCGACCCCGATTCCGATACCGACCCCGACACCGAAGGAGAAGCTTTGAATCCTGAACCATCTCCAATGATCCTGTTGAAAAAAATCATCGGCCAGTTTTGCATGCCCCTGAGCGTGGCTGGATTTCTGTTGGTTGCCGGGTTGGCGCTGCTGTGGTTCGGGAAAGGCCGGAAGCCAGCCGGGTTGTTGCTGCTATTGGGGACGATGGTTGCGGTGGGCTTTGCCTCGTCTCCGGTGGCGGATCGCCTTCTGACTCCGTTGGAGCGTCGTTACGAACCCGTGACGGATGTTCGGGGTTTGGCGGACGTCAGGTTTGTCGTCGTGCTGGGCGGAGGGCATCGTTCCGATCCTCGCTTGCCCGCGACAATGCAATTGTCCGACGCCTCGCTTGCCCGACTCGTCGAAGGAATCCGGCTGCATCGACAGCTTCCGGAGAGCGTTTTGGTTTTTACTGGAGGAGCGGTTTTCGATGCGTTTTCCCATGCTCAGGTCATGGCTGAGGCCGCTGGAGAGCTGGGAGAGTTGGAGCCGAGGATTCTACTGGACCAACCCAGGGATACGGCGGAGGAGATGCTGGCGTTGCGGGAGGTGATCGCGGCGGATGAGCTTTTTTTGCTGGTGACCTCGGCATCGCACATGCCGAGGTCCGTGACCCTGGCCAAGGCCGCCGGACTGGCTCCGATCCCGGCTCCGACGGATTTTCTGGTCAAGCAGTCCTTGGAGAAGGAGCGCCATCCTGGTGATTATTTCCCGTCCGCCGCCGCGTTACGTCGCAGCGAACGTGCCGTCTACGAGTACCTGGGGATGGTCTGGGCCCAAGTCCGGGAGGTTCCTCGGTTGCGTCGCACTGTAGCGGAGACGAAGGACGGTTAAAAAGGATGGGAAGGGAAAAAGGCTGTCTCTCCCCTCCGCTCTTTATTCTGTGGACTGCGTGCCGGGTTCTGATGCCTCCGGAGGCGGAGCCATGGATCTGGGCCAGGCGCGGAGTACGGCCTGGACCACTGTGGCCAGGGGAATGGCGAAGAAAATGCCCCAGAAGCCCCAGAGTCCGCCGAAGACCAGGATGGCCAGGATGATGGCCACGGGGTGGATGTCCACCACTTCGGAAAAGAGCAGGGGGGCGAGGAGGTTGCCGTCGATGGCTTGGATCACGGCGTAGGCAATGAGCACGTACAACAATTCGTCCCCGAACCCCCATTGGGCATAGGCCACAATGGCCACGGGCAGGGTGACCACGGCGGCTCCGATGTAGGGAATCAGCACCGACAGGCCGACCACCAGCCCGAGCAGCATGGCGTACTGCATGCCGAGCCAGAGAAAGGTTGCGTAGGTAGCGCCCCAGACGATCAGGATTTCCCAAAACTTCCCCCGAATATAGTTACCGATCTGGTTGTCCACTTCCAGCCAAACCTGCTTAGCCAAGTTCCGCTCCTTGGGCAGGAAGCCTCGCAGCCAGCTCACTATTTTCTCTTTATCTTTGAGGAAAAAGAAGATCAGCATGGGCACGATGATCAAGTACACGATGATGGTAATCAACCCCGTGACCGAGGCCACGGAAAAGGTCAGCAGCTTTTGGCCGAAGGTGAACAGTTCGGTGCGCAGCGCCGTGGTGAACTGGACCACCTGTTCGTCGCTGATGAACTTGGGGTAGCGCTCCGGGAGCTGGAGCAGCAGGGCTTGGGTGTGGGTGATCAGGCCGGGGATCTGCTGAACCAGTTGGGCGATCTGCTTGGTGAGCATGGGCAGCAGCCAGAACAAGGCGATGAACGATCCGGTCAAGAACCCGAAAAAGACGATCAGCACGGCCAGGAGTCGAGGAACTCGCCAGTTGGTTAGAAACCGCACTAATCCTTCCAACAGATAGGCCATGACCAGCCCGGTCAGAAAGGGTACAACCATCCGCCCTAGGAAGTAGATCCCGGCGAACACCACGATCAGCATGCCCACCAGGATCACGACCTGGGGGTCGTTGAAATGTCGTTGGAACCAGTCCCGGATCAGGCGCATGGCGTGGGCGTGGGAAAAGGTGAGTAGGGGCTAGGCGTGGTTGCGCAGTTTGAGTTCCAAAGGGTGCGGATGGAAGAAGAACTGTGTTGTGAGATACGGTTCATCATACTTGCGGATGTAGTGGTTGAGCAAGGTTATCGGGACGATCAGCGGGATTTGGCCTTCCTTGAAGCGTCGGAAGACGTCCAGCAGTTCCTGCTTTTCCCAGGCCGTAATCTGCTTTTTGAAATGGCCCATGCTCTTTTCCAGCACGTTGAACAATTTGGCCTTGGTGGTGCGTATTCGCAGGGCCTCGGACAGCAGGCGACCATACTCGGCGAAGACCTGGTCCCGATCCATTTCCGAGGCCTGGGCCACCAAGCGGCCCAAGGCTGTGTAATGTTTCGGGCTGTGGGCTAAAATAAGATACTTGTGGTGTGCTTGAAAGGCAACCAGCGGGCCCAGAGCGGGTTTGGCCACGACTACGTCTTGCCAGCGACGGGCCACGAAGATCCGTTCGATGAAGTTTTCCCGAAGGCCCGGATCGTTCAAGCGTCCATCGTCCTCCACCGGAATGTCCGGAAAACGGGTGATGAACGTCTTGGCGAAAATACCCACCCCTTTTTGCTGGGGCATGCCTTGTTCGGAGTAGACCTTCACGCCTTGCAGGCCGCTGGATGGCGATTTGCTTTTGAAGATGAACCCGCAAAGGTCCTGTCCGGCCAGCCATTTATTCTTCTCCGTAGTCCAGGCCAGCATTTGGTCCGTAAGGTCTTCGCCGGAGCGAATGGCCCGCAATCGCGGATTCTCGATGTTCCCCACCAGCCGCATGGCCTCCCGGGGCACGGGCATGCCGCACTCCACCTCGGGACAGACCGGCACGAATTCCACGTACTTGCCCAGGGTGTCCCGCAGGAATCGATCCAGCTTGTGTCCGCCGTCATAGCGGACGTTGTTGCCCAGCAAGCATGAGCTGATGCCCAGACGTAATGGTTTTTCCATGTCGTCGTTCTCCGGGTAAATGTTAAAGGGGCTCACGCGAAGGCGCGAAGACGCTCAGGATGTACATATCATTTCGGCTTCGCGTCTTCGCGCCTTCGCGTGAGCCAAACATCACCCCATCACATCGGTAAGGTGACCAGACAAGTCGTGCCTTCCTCAGGTTGGGACCGTAAGGTCAGGTGGCCGTGATTCTTACGTACGGCCAGCCTGGCGATGGGCAGACCGAAGCCGGTGCCCAGGGCCTTGGTGGAGTAAAAGGGCGTGAACAGGCTCTCCAGGCTGTCCGGATCCGGGGTCGGGCCGTTGTTGAAGATGTGGAGATCCAGAAAGTCGCCGTTGGTCTCGCTTGGGGCGGAGCTGATCCGGACCTCGGGGGTGGAGGCGTCCGCCGCGTTTTCCAGGCTGTTTTGAATCAGGTGATACAGAATGACCCGCAGGTCTTCCGGATCCGCCAGTACGTTGGGGTGGTGCGGGTCCAGCCGGATTTCAATACGAACCCTCTCCTGGGGGAGCAGTTCCGCCAGGGCGGCCTTGATCGCGGAGTCCAGGTCGCAGGTGTTGGGCCGGGGCTCGCGTTGGAAGACCTCGTTGTAGGTGTTCACATTGCGAACCATCCGCTCCAGGCGGTTGGCCTCCAGCAGCATGGTCTCGTACACTTCGTGCCTGGGGTCGTCCGCGGGAAGCTGTTTGCGCAGACGCAGGACGTTGCCGCCGATGACCATCAAGGGATTGCGGACCTGATGGGCGATGCCGCGAATGATCTCCATATCGCACTTGGTCAGGGAAGTGATAAAGGCGTCCGTCTCCACCAGCAGGCAGAGATCCAGAAGGCGATCCATCAGGTCGATGGCCGCTGAGCAGGGTTCCGGGTCCAGCTTGGCAAAGGCCGTTTCATGGATGAATTTGCGGGCCATGGCGTAGCCCAGGCTGATGTAGCGATGGTCGATGCCCGCGGCCACGTGGTTCAAGCCGCTGCGCCACTGGGCGACCAAAAAAGCGTCTTGGTTGCGGTTCTGGAAAAAGGATTCGTACCAATGGGACCAGATCCGGATCATCCGTTCATGTGACGGGCCGTGGTCCAGGACGACGCGAGTCGCCGGGATGCCGTGAAAATGATCGAAGACCCGCTGGGCGAATCGCTCCTTTTCCGGCAAGAACGCGTCCGAAAGGTGATCCATCCGGACGAAGTCCTCCTGATCGATGCCCAATTGGCTTTGAAAGCCGCGCAGCCGGTCCATGGGGACCGGCACGGACGGCAACCGCTCGAAGAGGGTGTTCATTCCTTGAGACATTGACGCTCCAGGGCAATCAGGTCGCTGTAGGTTTCGCGTTTGCGGGCCAGCATTGTCTGGGAGCCGTCCACCAGAATTTCCGCGGCCCGGGGGCGGGAATTGTACTGGGAGGACATGGTGAAGCCGTAAGCACCGGCGGAAAAAATCGCCAGCAGTTCTCCGGAGCGGACCTCGGGCAGATCCCGGTCCCGGGCCAGGAAGTCGCCTGACTCGCAGATGGGCCCGACCACGTCCACGTTCCGTGCCGGCCGACGTTGGGGCGTCACTTCGGCGATGGAGTGATGGGACTGGTACAAGGATGGCCGAACCAGATCGTTCATGGCGGCGTCGACGATCACGAAATGCTTGGTTTCCGTGGACTTGGTGTACACGACTTCCGTGACCAGAATGCCCGTGTTGCCGGCGATGACCCGCCCCGGTTCGAGGATCAAGGTGACGTCCATGTCCTGAAGTTCCCGGACCAGGACTTGGCCGAACTCCTTGGGATGCGGAGGCTCTTCCTGGTCGTAGGTGATGCCCAGGCCGCCTCCCAGGTCCAGAAAGCGAACATCCACGCCCATTTTTTTCAACTTTTGGCTGAAGTCTTTGATCCGGTGCAGGGCTTCCAGGAACGGTTCGATGGAGGTGAGTTGAGAGCCGATGTGGCAGTCGATGCCCACGGGCTCGATGCCTGGAAGCTTCAGGGCCAGTTCATAGCCTTCCAGGGATTGCTTGATGTCCAGGCCGAACTTGTTGTTTTTCATCCCCGTGGAAATGTAAGGATGGGTCTTGGGGTCCACGTCCGGATTGATGCGCAGGCTGATCCGGGCGACCTTGCCCAGTTCCAGGGCGATATCGTTGATCCGCCGCAGCTCGTCCATGGACTCCACGTTGAACATCAGAATGTCGGCCAGCAGGGCTTCCCGGATTTCCTCGGCTCGTTTGCCCACTCCGGAATAGACGATTTTGCGGGCCGGGACCCCGGCGGAAAGGGCCCGGAACAGTTCGCCCCCGGAAACGATGTCCATGCCCGCGCCCAGTTCGCTGAGCAGGCGCAGTACGCAGAGGTTGGAATTGGCCTTGACCGAATAGCACGTCATGTGCGGCAAATCGGCGAAGGCGGAGTCAAAGGCCTGGAAGTGGCGCTTGAAGGTGGCCGTGGAATAGACGTACAGCGGGGTGCCGTACTGAGCGGCCAAATCCCGGACCGCCACATCCTCGGCGTACAGTTCTCCATTGCGATATGTAAAGTGATGCATGGGTTCGATTCTCCTTCATTCATTTTTTACGTTCAATATGGTCGTACATTCAGGCTTTGCCTGGAGACGAAATCGGTATCGAAATCGCTATCGTCGACATTCGAGCTCGTTATTTGCTTTTCGCGATTTCGATTTCGATTCAGATTCCAACGTCGCCTTCCAGGCGTTCCTTCCATTGCTGGAGCAGGGTCAACGCCTGCATGGGGCTGAGGTGCGTCGGGTCCAGGTCGCGTAATCGGTTCAAAATTTCGGTTTCTTCCGGATTCTCGCGGGAGGGTGGCGTGATTCCCAAGCCGGGCAAGGGATCGCGGAGCAGTTGTTGTCGCGTCGGTTTGGATGACTGGTGGAGCTTTCGAGGTTGCTTCGCGGCGTCCAGTTCCTCCAGAATCTCCTTGGCCCTGGCCACGACCCCGCGCGGCAGGCCGGCCAGCTTGGCCACCTCAATACCGTAGCTGCGGTCCGAAGGGCCTGGGACCAGTCGGCGTAAAAAAATGATGTCGCCTTTCCACTCCTTGACCGCGATGTTGTAGTTGCGCACACCGGGCAACCGGCCTTCCAGGGAGGTCAGTTCGTGGTAATGGGTGGCGAACAGGGTCCGCACGGGCCCTCTGGATTGTTTCACCCCCTGGCCGGAGAGTTCCTCCACCACGGCCCAGGCCAGGGCCAGGCCGTCGTAGGTGCTGGTCCCCCGGCCGATTTCGTCCAGGATGACCAGACTGCGTTGGGTGGCCTGACGCAGGATGCGAGCCGTCTCAATCATCTCCACCATAAAGGTGCTTTGCCCAAGACTCAAGTTGTCCGAGGCCCCCACACGGGTGAAGATCCGATCCGTGAGGCCGATGGACGCCCGGGCGGCCGGGACGAAGGAGCCGATCTGGGTCAGGATGCAGATCAGCGCGGTCTGGCGGAGCACCGTGGACTTGCCGCCCATGTTCGGACCGGTGATGATCAGCACCCTCCGCTGGTCGTCCAGGTGCACATCGTTGGGAATGTAGTCCGCGCTGCCCTGGCAGGCCTCGATGCCCGGATGACGGCCGCCGATGATGGAGATGTTCAGGTCCGTGGCCACGGCGGGGCGGGACCAGGACCATTTCCTGGCCGCTTCGGCCAAGGCCAACCAGACGTCCAGGCGGGCCACGGTCTCGGCCATGCGCATGACCCGTGGCCGGAATCCGTCTACCTTGTCCCGCAGTTCCTGAAACAGTTTGTGCTCCAGAACCTTGCGCCGATCCGAGGCACCCAGCAAGCGATCCTCCAGCTCTTTCAGCTCTTCGGTCACGAAGCGCTCACTGGAAACCAGGGACTGCCGCCGCTGGAAACGTTCGGGTAATTCCTTGGTCTGGGACCTGGGCAGCTCGAAATAATAGCCGAAAACCCGGTTGTAGCCCATCTTCAACTTCGGCTGGCCGGTCAGCTCCTGTTCCCCGGCCAGCATCTCCCGCAAGGTATCCTGTCCGTGCTCCGCCAGGTCCAGCAGAACGTCCAGATCCGGGTCGTATCCGGGGCGAAAAATGCCGCCGTCCGTGATCAGCAGGGGCGGAGAGTCTACCAGAGCCCGCTGGAGCAGGTCCGCCAGGTCGTCAAGATCGTCCCATGTCCGCAAAACGTCCTGGAGCAGTTGCGGGGGCATGTCGTCGAAGTTGCCCGGTCCATGGTCGGAAGGTGAAACCACCGAGGATCCGTTTCCCGGCACGTCGGAATTTTGACCAGTCTGGGTCAGAGTGTTCAAGGCTTCCCGGAGCCCGGGCAGCCGGGCGACGCCTTGACGCAGGGCCGCGAAATCCCGGGGCGAGGTCCGGTTCATGGAAATCCGGGTGGCGATGCGTTCCAGGTCCGTTGTGGTGGACAGTCGCTGGGCGAGTTCGGAGCGGGATGCGTCGCTTTCCAACAGTGCTGCGACGACGGCCTGGTTTTGGAGGATCGGCTCCGGCTCCTTCCAGGGGTAGTGGAGTCGGGATTCCAATAGGCGGCCGCCCATGGGCGTCAGGGTCTGGTCCAGGACGTGGCGCAGGGTGCCCGGTCCGCGTCCGCCGTCTAGGCGGCGAAAAATTTCCAGGTTGCGCAGGGTGACTTCGTCCAGGAGCAGAAAATCGCCGGGTTGGATGACTTGAAACGACTGGAGGTGGTTCGGATCGTGTTTCTGGGTCTGCTTCAGATAGGCCAGCAGGGCCCCGAAGGCCTGGATGAGCTGCGGCTTGTTCTCCAGGTCCAGGACGTGCGGATCGGCCACGCCCTGGGTCCGCAGAACCCGTTCCTTGGCCTGACCGAATTCGAAGAAGCCCCGCACGGGCAGCGGGGTGATCCGGGTGGAAACATCCCCGGCCTGGACCGGGGGGCGGAGATGGTCGGGCAGCAACAGTTCCCGTGGCTGGAGCTTGGCCACCCAGGACCACAGCGGCATCTGGCCGCGAACCCGGATGCCCCGGCACGCCCCGGTGGACACGTCCACCCAGGCCAGTCCGCCGAAGTCCGCCTGGGCGTCCCAGAACAGCGCGGCCAGAAAATGGTGCTCCTTGGCCTCAAGGCCGGCGTCCTCCACCAGGGTGCCCGGGGTCAGGACTCTGGTCACGGCCCGTTTGACCAGTCCCTTGGCCTCTTTGGGGTCTTCCACCTGATCGCAGATGGCCACCTTGAGCCCCTTGTTCAGGAGTTGGGTCAGGTAGGATTCGCAGGCGTGATAGGGCACCCCGCACATGGGAACGGGGTTTTCGGCGTTGGGGTTGCGGCTGGTCAGGGTGATCTGCAGTTCCCGGGCCGCCGTTTCGGCGTCCTCGAAGAACAGCTCGTAGAAGTCCCCCATGCGGAAAAACAGCAGGGCGTCCGGATGGGCGGCCTTGATGCCCAGGTACTGCTCCAGCATGGGCGTCAGCTTGGGCGGACTTGGATCACTCATTCAGATTGCGGCGAAAGGTGATGGAGTGCCAGGAACCACAGCGGGGACAGATGAAAAAGATCGATTCCCGCTTCAGTCCGCACTGACGGCAGGAGAATCGTTTGACTTCCCGGGCACGGGAAAGAAAAAAATCCAGTTGCACGGCCAGGGTTTTTGGCAAATCGTGGTGTTTTTTTGCCAGATTCAGGATTTCCAGGCGGGCCAGCCAGAAATTCGGCTCCAGGATCAGGCAGCGCTCGAACCAGGCCTGGGCGTCCTGTTCGTGGCCTTGGTTCAGGAGCAGCAGGCCTCCGTAATACTGGAGCAGCATGTCCTGGGGATAGCCGGACAGCACGGCCAGGGCGGCGTCCAAGTCCGGGGCGGAAGAGAGGGCGTTGCCGGAACGGTCGTTGTTGCTCGAAGTATTGAGAAGTCCTTCAAGCAACATGAAGCGCATCTGTTCCGGGACCAGGGCCATGGCCTTGTCCAGGATAGTGGCCGGCTTGGTTTTTTCCAGCCCGCCCCAGGCGCGTTGCAGTTTTTCCAGCCAAGCCTCCATGCATCCCGGGGAAACCTTCAGGGCCCGGTCGAGCCATTTACCAGCCGGGAAGCGCTTGGGGTCGTCCCGACACTCTTTTTGGGCCTGCCGAACCATGTAATGGGCCTCGGCAACGGAGTTGCCCAACTCCTGGTAATACTTGGCCGCCTGGACGTATTCCTCGGATTCGGCGCTGAGTTTGGCCAGTTCCAGGGTGATGGCCGGGTTGTTGCCGGCGATCTTACGGGCTTGGCGCAAGGCGTCGAAGGCCCGGTCCACAAAGCCGCCGCGTTTGTAGTCCCGGCCCAGTTCATAATATGCACGGGCTTTGAACTCTTGATGCAAGCCGGGGCGCAGGATCAGGTTCTGGCGGATGTGAACGGCCCGCTCGATTTCCCCTTGGGAACGGTACAGGTTGCCCAGAGCCAGATAAATTTCCACGGCGTCCGGGTTGTTCTTGACCACCCGGCTCAGTTCGCTGATGGCCGCGAAGGTGTCCTCGGAGGGCGGCAACAACCCGTCCGCGTGGGATTCGTTGGGAAAATGATTCTGACCCATGGACCTGGAGGAGAAAACCATTTTTATCCAATCGCGCATTCGTTACAACTCAATGAAAAAGGCGGTCAAAAGGAAACACCACCGGGTTCACGCGCGGCCCGGAATGCCGAGATGCGTTTCGTGAACCCGATGGCGGCCAACAACGCGCCGAGAGGAGGCGCGACGTGGGACAATGACCTTATGCCACGCCGTCTTCGCGCTTTTTCTCGGAATAGGGCTGCGCCGACTCGTCTGCGTAGGATGCCGTGGAGAAGGCGGTTTCGGTCTTGGAGCTGGAAGGATAGACTTCCTCTTCCAACGGCAGGTTGCGCAGGGAGGTCACTTCCTGCTCCAGGGCGGCCAGTTTGGCCTTGGAGGATTTCAACTCATGGGTAAGCCGGATTTTTTCCGCCAGGAAATAACTCATGCTGAATACCGAGCCGATCACGAAACTCACCAGGACGATCAGGTAAAAGGGCATTTCGCGGGAAACGAAGCTCAGGTCGAACAGTTCCAATTTGAGAACGAGTTCGTTGGACAACATGTCGTTGTTCTGGATAAAGAACACCATGGAGACGAAGAAAAAAAGTGTCAGCAGCAAGACCTTCAAATAGCGCATACAGCCTCTCCTTATGCGGGGTTAGAGTGTGGGTGAGATGGTAAGAAACAGCGATGCCAGTTTGGCGTGCGTCGCCGAGAGGTGCTCGGAGACGACGCGGGTTTGGCCGCAAACCGTCATAAATGAGGTGTCTCCGTGCCAGCGGGGGACGACGTGCATATGCAGGTGGTCCTGAATGCCCGCGCCGGCGACGCTTCCCAAGTTCAAACCGATGTTGAAGCCGTCCGGCCCGAGCGCCTCGCGGAGAACCCGGACGGAGCGTTGCAGCCAATCCGTCATTTCACCGGCTTCCGCCTCGTTCATATCCGTCAGGTCCGGAACATGGCGGTACGGAGCCACCATCAGGTGGCCGTTGGTGTAGGGATACCTGTTCATGATCACAAAGCAAAGCCTTCCGCGAACTAAAACCAGTTGATCGCGATCCCGCGCGGTGGATTCCGGAAGGCAAAACACGCACTCGTCCGCCTTGGGACCGAGAATGTACTCCATTCTCCAGGGGGCGAAAAGGGTGTCCATAAGGGTTCAGCTGTTCAGGGGGTCACGGTTCAACGGTTACGGTCGTGATTGAGGGCGAGTGAGGTTCGGATCAAAAGATCGTCATGGAAAGCAGGTTTGCATGTCCTGGCCAAAACCAACCGTTGAACCGTGAACCGTTGAATAGCTGAACCCTCACAAAATCTGGCTCAAAAACTTTTTCAGCCGGGGATGCTCGGGGCGTTCGAAAAAGTGGTCCGGTGCACCGACTTCCACGATTTCCCCCTGGTCCATGAAAACGATCCGGTCCGCCACTTCCCGGGCAAAGCCCATTTCATGGGTGACCACGGCCATGGTCATGCCCTCCTTGGCCAGGGTGACCATGACGTCCAGCACCTCGCCGATCATTTCCGGGTCCAGGGCGGAGGTGGGCTCATCAAAGAGCATGATCTTGGGGTTCATGGCCAGGGCACGGGCAATGGCCACCCGTTGTTTTTGGCCGCCGGAGAGCTTGACCGGATAAACCGCGGATTTTTCATCGATGCCCACTTTCTTCAACAGGGCCATGGCCCGTTCCTCGGCTTGGGCGCGGGGAATGTTCTTCAGCTTGATGGGGGCCATGGTCAGGTTTTCCAGCACCGTCTTGTGTGGAAAGAGGTTGAAGCTTTGAAAAACCATGCCCATTTCCATGCGCAAAACGTTGATGTCGTTTCTGGGGTCGTTGACGTCCTTGCCGTCCACGGTGATGACGCCCCGGTCGATGGTCTCCAACCGATTGACGGCCCGCAACAGGGTGCTTTTCCCGGAGCCGCTGGGTCCGATGATCACCACTTTTTCCCCGGCATGGATGTCCAGGGACACGTCGTTCAGAGCCTTGAGGTCGCCGAAAAATTTGCTGGCGTTGCGGATGCTGATGATTTTTTCAGCGGCGCTCATAATAATTCAACCTTTCTTCCATGGTGCTCACGACTTTGGACAGGAGCAGGGTGATCACCAGATAGACCAGGGCAACCATGGTGTACGTTTCGAAGTAGTTGAAGGTCACGCTGGCGAATTCCCGACCGCGGCGCAGGATGTCCGACACCGCCAGGATGGAGACCAGGGAGCTGTCCTTGAGCAGGGCGATGAATTCGTTGCCCACGGGGGGCAGGATGGTCCGCCAGGCTTGGGGCAGGATAACGTAGAACATGGTCTGGGTGCGGTTGAAGCCCAGGGATCTGGCCGCCTCGGTCTGACCATGGTCGATGGATTCGATCCCGGCTCGAAAAACTTCGCCCATGTAGGCCCCGTAGCAGATGCCCATGGCGATCACCGCGGCCACCAGGGGCGGCATGTTTTTCAGGAAGATGAACAGGGCGTTGGAGTCCGGAAGGTTGGCGAAGACCTGACCCAGAGCGAAATAGATGTAGAAGAGTTGGACCAGCAGCGGGATGCCGCGAACTACTTCGACATAGGTGGAGGCGATCAGGTTGATGACCCGATTCTTGGAAATCCGCCCCAGACCGGTGAACAGGCCCAGGACCAGGGCCAGAAGAATGGACAGGATGGTGACCTGAAAGGTGACCACGATCCCGTCCGGGAGAAATTTGAGAACCCGCAAGTATGGATCTGGGCGGGAGATGCACAGATAGGCAATGATGCCCAGAGCGCCGATCAGGGCGATCCACCAGGCGCTGAAAAGTCCTCGGTCTTGCTTGCGCGGCAGGGCCGCTCCGTCTCCAACGTCAATGACGACTTGCTTTTCGGCCATCGTTTCCCTTTGGCGTCGCTTGAGGATTCAAGAAGGATCAAGCCTCTTCATGCCGGAGGCTGGCCGCATCCGGCATGAAGAGAGAGGTGATCATCAGGGAACTGGGTTATTCCCCGCCGAACCATTTTTTGAAGATTTGATCGTATTCACCGCTGGCCTTGACCCCGGCCAAGGCGCTGTTGATCAGTTCCAGGGTTTCTGTGTCACCCTTTTTCACGGCAAAGCCCAGGTACTCCGGCTCGTCCGGCTCGATCAAAAAGGCAAGGGTCAGGGTCTTGGAGAAGTCCGGATGGGTCAGGGCATAGTCCGCGGCCACGGCATCGTCGGCGATCACCGCGTCCAGGCGGCCATTGGCCAGGTCGGTGACGGCCAAGCCCACTTCGTCATAGCTTTTGGCGTTGTTTCCGGCAATGCGCATGGCGGCGAAGTAGCCGGTTGTCCCGATCTGCGCGCCGAGAGTCTTGCCGGCCAGGTCGGCCTCGGTCTTGATGTCCGAGCCGTCCCGGACCACGACGCCCTGCTTGACTTCAAAGTAGGGATCGGAAAAGTCCATGGCGTTCTTGCGTTCCTCGGTGATGGACACGGAGGAGGAGATGGCGTTGTACCGCCCGGTAGCCAATCCTGCGAAAATTCCGTCCCAAGCCGTGTTCTGGATCACGGCTTCGAATCCGCCGGCCTTGGCCATGGCATTGACAAGATCCGGCCCGAATCCGACGCACTCGCGGTCTTCGCTGATCATTTCCATGGGCGGCCACGTGCAGTCGGACGCGAAGGTGATCGTGCGCTGCGCCCAGGCCGTGGACGTCATTGCCGCCAACAGCAGTCCTGTCAGAAGAAAACGCTTCAACATGCTCCAAAACCTCCATTCGTTTGCGTTGAGATGAATATCATGTGGAGAGAAACATCATCTTCCACACCGTGTGCCTGTAAAGAGTTGGCCCCGTCAGGTCAAGAACCTGGGCGGAGATGGGGCGGGTTCGCGAAGCTCTGGGCGAGTTTGGTTTTGGTTAGGGCCGGAGTTGCGAAGCTTCCCGGCCCTGGGTAGTTTATACGTTTTGGAGCGGGCGCAGTTTTCTATATACTTTAAAAGATGGAGGAAGCATGCCTCAGATCAATCGAACGGCCACCGCGAGGCGGTGGTTTATGGGCTTGGCGGTCTTTTTTGCAATTTCTCTGAGCGGCCCGGCATTCGCCGCTGCTTCGTATGACGAGGCATTGGACGCGTTTTTTTCTTTGTTGACGGAAGGCAAGGCATCGGAGGCAATTGGCGGATTGATAGCAACCAATCCCAATTGGTATGCTGGCGGTGAAGGCATAGCGGAAACAACGTCAAAACTGGAGTTGTTGCCGGAAACGTTTGGAGCCTACACCGGTCGGGAACGCATCGGGCTTTACGAATACAGCAGCCGAATTCATGTCCTCACCTACCTCATGTACAACGCGGAAGCATCCTTGCGGATGGAATTTATTTTCTACAAGCCGGAAAATGAGTGGAAGATTATCAACTTCAACTTCGGAGAGGTCTCTTCCGAAGAGTTGATTGAAAATGCCAGAGCAGGTGTTTTTCGAAGTATTACGGATAAATGACCACACTCTCGAAGTCTGGGGATGTTCCCCCGGCTTCGAGCCGATCCCGCAGTCCCTCCTCTGCTCGTTATCATCTGCCCGCTGCTACAGCGCGAAGCCCCAGCCAAGCTCGACGGCACATGCTTTTGACGACCTGCCGGGGGTGGAAAGAGATCGGGTTGAGGCGATTCGGGGCCTGGAAGGCGGAAAGGTCCAGGTCCGCGGGGGAGAGCAGAGGGGTGGTGATCTGGTCCGGGTGGTGGCCAAGCAGATTTTTCCGGCGGGCCTCGCGCCAGAGGGGAACCTGCTCCGGACATAGGCTCAGGGCCGTATAGACGGCGGTATCCAGGGCCACGGGGTTGTCCGAGGCGGCCAGCAGGCCCAGGTAGCACGGCTGTCCGCTGGCCGGGCCGGAGACGTCCATGGCCGTGACCGCGTCCAGCAGGGATGTGGTGGGCGGCAGGTGGGGCTGGAGGTCCAGGATCAGTCCGGCCAGGTCGTCGCCCTGGCCGTGGCGCATATGGGCCACGGCCTTGCGCACCCCGCAGACGCATCCGAACAGGTTTTTGGCCGCCGCGGTGATGAACATTTGGGAATGGGCCTTGAGCCGGGGCAGGTTGAGCAGCAGGTCGGCCTCCAGGACGTGGCGGGAGATGCCCACCTGGAAGCTGCCGGCCTGAGAAGCGCCGGTCAGGCGGACCGAAACCGGTCGGTTCAGGTTGCGCACCGGCACGGGCAGGTCGCCCAAGGCCTCGGTCAGGCCGGCGGCCCGGGCCACCTGTCCGGCGGTGCCGAAGGCCGGAGAGTCGCCCACCTGGACGCGGACCCCATGATCCAACAGGAGGACGCACACGGCCCGGACCACTTGAGGGTGGGTGCAGGAGAGATGGGCCCGGCGGGAGGTGACCAGATTGGGCTTGACCAGGACCGTATCCCCGGGACGAAAGGCGCGGCCCAAAGCGTTCCAGCAAGCCTGAATGGACTCGGCAAGTCGATCCGCCTCGTAGGCCGCGCAACGGGTCAGGGCCACGGGGATGAGCGGTCTTTCCTGATGGATGGCTTGCTGCACGTCCGCGGCGGAGCGCGTCGTCACGCTGCGCACTCCGGCAAGAGTCGAGCCAGGAGGCGTTGGTGCTTCAGCTCGTCCTCGGCCAGCTCCAGGAAGACCGACTCCAGTTCCGTCCCCGCATGAATTCCGGCCAGGTTTTTGTACAGGTCATAGGCCGCGGTTTCGATCATCAGAGCCAGTTCGGTCACGGTCAGGCAAAACTCATCGGCCATCCCGTCTGAACCAGGGGGGGCAAGTCGCGCCACGGCGTCCTCCAATGATTCCCCGCCCTCCAGAATGTCCCCTTTCAATTCATCGAAGCAGAGTTCAAAATCCTGGTCGGAATATTCCGCGTCGGCGCGTTGCAGGCGGTGGAAGATCACCCGGGCGTGGGTGCGCTCCACCTTGCCCAAGGTGGCCAGGGTCGTGGCCATTTCCGGGGATTTGGCCTTGCTTTCCGCGGCCTGGTAGAATCGCTGGGCGGCTTTTTCCAGTTCCATGGCCCGCAACAGGGCTTGGGACGTGTTTTGATACGACTCCCGGGCCGGCTCGAACACTTCCAGGCGGGGCATGTCGGTCAAGGCCCGGCCGTCCCAGGCCAGGAATCCGCCGACCATGTTCAGGATGCGGGTATCCGGAGGCAGGGCGGTCTGGGCCAGGTTGGCCGCGGCCTGGGACCGCGCGCCGCTGCGGCAGTAGAAAACCAGGTTTGACGTGGCGGCGAGTTCGTCCAGGCGGGCTTCAATTTCCGGCAACGGTAGCAATCGAGCCCCGGGGATATGGCCCTCCCGGTATTCGCCTGGCTGGCGGACGTCCACCAGGGCATAGTCGGACTCTTTCAGCTTGGCGCTGAATGCGGGCAGTTCCTCGGGGTAGATGGATTCGACGGGCATGGTATGGGTCCTTTGGGGTTTGACGTGCCTTATTGGATATCAGTGGTGCAGGGGAGATTCCCTGTGTGGTTTGAAAACGTAACCGACAAGCGTGATGTTGTTCAAGGCGGGAGGCCGGTCCGGCCAGGGCTTTTTTTCTCGGGAAACTCGCAATAATTTCAAATTTGTCAGGATAAATGGGGCCAGGGGGATATCGCCCTGGTTGGAGCAGGAAAGATCGAAATCGAAATCGCTATCGAAATCGGAAAGTTACCAGCAATCGATTTCGATCACGATTTCGATTTCGATACCGATCCAGAGAGCCTTGGCTTGAGAAAAAATTTGCCCTGCCCGGTCTGGCCAAGCTGAGAAAACCTTTGAAAATGGACGCTACGCGGCCATTCCTTGCTTCCATCGGCCAAGCGTGGTATTTTGATGAAATATGTTCGACATAGCATCTTTCATCCGCGAACTGGCGATTATGGCCGTACCGGTACTCATCGCCATCACCTGTCATGAGGCGGCGCACGGTTACGCGGCGTGGCGTTTGGGCGATCCCACCGCCAAAAACGCCGGACGGCTCACCTTCAATCCCATCCGCCACGTCGATCCCGTGGGGACGATACTTTTTCCGCTGATTCTCGTCCTTATTAAAAGCCCCTTTCTTTTCGGTTGGGCCAAGCCGGTTCCGGTGGATCCCCGCTATTTCCAGAACCCGGTCAAAGGGATGATGCTGGTCTCCCTGGCCGGTCCGGGGACCAACTTCGCTCTGGCATTGGCCTTCGCCTTCCTGTTTCACGCCTTGATCTTTCTGGCCGTGACCCTTGGCGGGGCCGGGATGAGCGTGATCGAACCGTTGGCCCTGATGGCCCAGTACGGGGTGCTCGTCAATCTGATTCTGGGGATTTTCAACCTGCTCCCCATCCCGCCTTTGGACGGCGCGAAGATCCTGGCCGGGTTTCTGCCCGCCGGCGGCGTTCGCATGATCTACAGTTTCGAGCGGTACGGCTTTGTCGTTATTATCTTGCTGCTGATGACCGGTGTGCTGCAAAGTGTTCTGCTGCCGATGGTCCGATTCTTTACCAATATTTTGCTTTGATCGATCCATTTGCGCAGTGGGTCGAGTTTTTATGAATTTTTAAACCACTTATTACTGAGGAAGATCGGTTTCATGTCCACGACCCCGCAACGCATTGTTTCCGGAATGCGGCCCACCGGGCCGCTGCACTTGGGCCATTACTTCGGCGTACTCGTCAACTGGATCGCCTTGCAGGAAGAGTACGAGTGCTTTTTCTTCGTGGCCGACTGGCATGCCCTGACCAGCGAGTACGCCAGCCCGCAGAGGATCCGGCAGTTCGTGCCCGAACTGGTCATGGACTGGGTGGCCGCTGGACTGGATCCGGAAAAATGCACGATGTTCCTGCAGTCCCAGATCAAGGAGCATGCCGAGCTGCAACTCCTGCTGTCCATGATTACCCCTCTGGGCTGGCTGGAGCGCAACCCCACCTACAAGGAAGTGAAAGGCGAACTTGAGGGCTCCAAGGACTTGAGCACCTACGGCTTTTTGGGCTACCCGGTGCTCATGGCGTCGGACATCCTGATCTACCGTCCGCAGCTCGTTCCGGTGGGCCAGGACCAATTGCCCCACCTGGAGCTGACCCGGGAAATCGCCCGGCGCTTCAACTTCCTTTATACTCCGCTCTTTCCGGAGCCCCAGGCCAAGTTGACCGAAGCCCAGAAGCTGCCCGGCCTGGACGGCAGAAAAATGAGCAAAAGCTACGGCAACGCCATCCACCTTTCGGAGTCCATGGAGCAGGTTACGCCGAAAATCATGAGCATGCTCACGGACACCAACAGGATGCGCAAAAAAGACCCCGGCAACCCGGATCAATGCAACATGTTCCCCTACCACATGCTGATGACGGATGCCGCTCAGCGCTCCGAGATCGTCTCCGGCTGCACCCAGGCCACGTTGGGATGCGTGGACTGCAAAAAGCTGCTTTTGAAAAGCCTCGGTGCGTTCCTTGAGCCCATGCGGGAACGGCGGGCCGCGTTGGAAGCCCATCCGGCCAGGATTTGGGAGATGCTGGAGGCCGGCGATCGCAAGGCCCACGAACAGGCCCTGGAGACGCTGACCCTGGTTCGGGAACGGGTTAACCTGGAGTACAAGGAACTGGCCGCCCTTCGGGCCTGATACCGAGTTTTTTCGGGCGCTTTTTCGCGAAGTCGGGAAATGGAGCTGATATGAAACATGTCAAAATCCTGTTCTTCCTTCTGTTCTGTGTGGCCATCGCCCTGGGCGCGGTGCAGAACGCCGAAATCTTGTCCCCGGCCCTGCCCATGGTGGTCCATTGGCCGGAGCTGCTGAGCGTCGAGTTCAGCTTACCCATTTTTGTCCTGATTTCGATCCTTTTCGTTGCGGGGTTCGTCGTAACCAGCCTGCCGTATCTCGGCGAGCATCGGCGCTTGAAACGCTCGGTGGCTGAAACAAAGCGAGAGGTCGCGGACCTTGAACGCGAACTGCGCCCAGAGCCTGAGCCAGAGCCGGAACCCGATTCGACGCTCGAAACCTCCGAACCGGAAGAGCACCGGGACAATTCTTCGGCGACATCCCGCCGGGGGGCCGCCGCCGACATTTCATCCACGGAAACTTCCACGCTAACCCTTCAGCCGCCCATGGAGTCCACGATGGAAAAGAAAACCACATCGGAATCGGAAGACAAAGTCCTTGCCGAGAATTCGGAACAGGCCTCCGCTGAAAATACCGCCGCATCTTCCCTTGAAGTTCAGGAAGGAACTCCGGAATCCACCCAGTATTCCCATGCAACCGACGCATCCGACCCTTCCAAAACTGTTTTGGAATCAATTTCGGAATCTCTCGATAAACAAGCTTCCGATCCTTCCCGGTCCGGCAACGCATCCGAAAACCGATCGGAATTCAAGGAAGATGAAGTCCTGGAACGTCCGTCCGGCCCGGGGTGGGGGGCCGTCCTGTTCCTCTCCGTCGCCTTGGCCTTGGTCGTGAGCAGCGGGGTTTACATCGTGCTTAACAACCAAATGACTCAACTGTCCGAACAGCTCGGAGACCTGCACATTCAAAGCGGTCATATGGCCTCGACCCAGGAGGAAATGGGACGGACCTGGGAGCGCGAACGGGTGTCGGTTCGCGATGAACTCGAGTCCCTGGGGCAAGGTCAGCAGCAATTGGGTGTCGAGGTCGAAACCCTGGAAGAGCAGATGCTGGCCTTGCAGGGCCTGCCCGAGATATTTCGCAAACAGCTTGTGGCCGGGTTTCTGCGGGACACCGCGGGAAAGACCGCGTTTTTGGGGTCCCAGGTGGAGACCGATGAGCAACGCGATACCCTGGAACGGGTTGAGGAGATGCTCCAGTCATTGGCCAAGGAACTTGAAGACGCCGGGGGCGGGCGCTAGCCTGGTCCTGCCATGAAGATTGAGAAATTTGGCGAGCCGGCGTCTTGGGAATCGGAAAAGGGTCGCGAAAATGATGCTCACAAAGTGATCATCGGGATCGCCGGTTCGCTCAACCGCTGATCGGAACGCGTTTTTCGCGTCCAAGCCGGTATTGCGATGGATCGCCGCCGAAACGAGGCTGGAGACAAGGCGTATGCAAACCGGGTTTCGTCCAAGCTCTTGTCTCCAAAGACATCTAAAGGGGGATGAATCAACGTGTCGAAGCAGAAAACAAGTAAATCCAGTTCCAGCAAACCCAGCGCAAGCTCCAGTGCGGGTTCCGGTTCCAGTTCAAAGCTGACCAAGGCTGAACTTGAAGCCATTGCCCTTGAGTTTCGCGAGGAGTTGAAAAAGGTCGCCGAGGGGCAACAGACTTTTCAAGCGTCCAGCGGACAGGAACTCGAAGCTTTGAAGACTGGATTGGGGCGCTTGGAACAGAGCCTCGCGGATTTCGACTCCAGGTGGAACATCAACGAGAAGCAGCTTCAGACCGTGGGAGAAATGGCCGCTTTGGCGCAACAGCGCCTGGATAAGGAACTCGCGGTCTTGGGAGGTCGCCCTTGGGAGAAGACCGCTGAGGAACTGCAAAATGCGCTCAAGGCTACTACTCAAAAAGTTGTTGATCTGGAGAAAAGCTTACGGAAGGATATCGGGGATTTGAAGAAGGCGGTCCAAGAAGCCGCCCAAGAAGCCGCCCAAGAAGCCGCCCAAGAAGCCTCTAGAGATACCGCGCAACGTGTGGCCGATCTGGAAAGCCGGATGGCGGAGCAAGCCGCCAATCTTCCCGTTGACCGAGAGCAGGACATCCTTGCCCTGGGGAGCCGCTTGGATGCTCGCCTGGATGCACTGGAAAGCGCTTTGGAAGAACGTTTCGCGAGCGAAGAGGAACGCTTGGTCGTCTTGGAAGGGGAGCGCACTACTCTGGCCGACAAGCTCAAGGAATTGCACGAAGCGGTTCAAAAGTCGGCCCCGACTCCAGAAGCCCCCGCTGCTCCGGCGCCGTCCAAGCAAGCCGAGGAACAATCTTCTCCTCCTGTCGTCGCAGCCAAGCCGGAAAAAAGCGCTCAGGACTGGCTGCGCCAAGCCCGTCTGCTGTGGAACTGTCAGCGGTATACCGATCCTCAGGCCGCCGTGGACTGCCTGACCCGGGCCTTGGATATCGCTCCCGACAACCCCGAACTGCTCAATGAACGTGGCCTGGCCCTGGCCGACGCCGGGTTTCCGGACAAGGCCATAGCGGACTTCTCCAAGGCCATCCTTCAGGATGCAAGCCAAGCTTCTGCGTTCCACAACCGCGGGCTGTTGTATATGAAGATGGACAAGCGTGACCTGGCCTGCCGTGATTTTCGTTCCGCCGCGGCCTTGGGAGACTCACGTGCCCTGCGCATGGCCCAGGAAACCGGATATTGCGGGTGTTCCGTGTTCAAAAAGTTGTTCCGCGGCGTGATCGATTAATCGATTTCCCACGGATGCCCTCCGTATTGTCTTCGTGCGCTCATGCGGCACTGAGCGTGACACTGTATAACTGATCCTTTTTTCCGTTTCGACGCGCTGGTTGCTCTGGGCGCGTTGAAACGGAATTTTCCGTCATTCATCCCACGTCTGATTCCATTCTTCCGTTTTGATAATTCCTAAGACTTGCCTTTTTCGAGGCCATGGCTACAGTCTTCCATTGTCGGAAGAAGCTTCGTGCCGGAGCGCTCTCTTCCACCTTGGAATCACTTCTTGATCAACCACGGAGCATGAACATGTCTCGACGACCGCGGCGGGTGGTTTTGCCGCTTGTTTTGCTGATTCTTTTCGCTGGATTGGGCTGGATGACCTACCGGGCGCTGCAACCCGATTCCCAACAGCCGGGAGCCGGAAGGCCCGCCGGAAGTCCGGCCGTCGCCGTCCAAGCCGAGTCCGTGGAACTTGGAGTTGTTCGTGATATTCGGACCTTTTCCGGAACCTTGTCGCCTCGGGCTCAATTCGATGTCGCGTCAAAGATTTCTGGACGGGTGGAAAAACTGTTCGTGGACGTGGGCGACCCGGTCGGACGCGGTCAACTTGTCGCGCAGTTGGAGGACGCGGAGTTCGTGCAGCAGGTGGAGCAGGCTCGGGCCGAGCTGGCCGTGGCTCGGGCCAATCTGGAAGAGGCCCGCAGTGAACTGGACGTCGCGGAAAAGGAATATGTCCGGATCGAGTCCTTACGAGGCCAAATGGTCACTTCTCAAGCAGAGCTGGATCTGACCCGTTCCCGGTATCTCGCCCAGCAGGCCCGCCTGCGCGTGGCCACGGCCCAGGTCGAACAACGCCAGGCCGCGTTGGGGGCCGCCGAGGTTCGGATGAGTTATGCCCGGATCGAGGCTTCCTGGCCTGAAAACGGCCCCCAGCCTCCACGGGTGGTGGGCGAACGGTTCGTGGACGAGGGGGCGACCTTGTCCGCCAACACCCCCTTGCTCAGCGTCCTGGATGTCAGTGCCGTGCTGGCGGTCTTCCACGTCACGGAACGGGACTATGCCCGGATTCGAGTCGGGCAACAGGCCCTGGTGACCGTGGACGCCTTGCCCGGACACCAGTTCGAGGGCCAGGTGGCTCGGATTGCCCCGGTCTTTCGGGAGGCTTCCCGCCAGGCCAGGGTCGAACTGGAACTGCCCAACCCCGAAGGGCTGATGAAGCCGGGCATGTTCGTCCGGGCGCGGTTGGAGTTGTCCCGAGCCGAGAACGCGGTCCTGCTGCCTTCCGCGGCCTTGGTCCGGCGTGACGGCCAACAGGGCGTCTTCGTGATCCAGGACGACGACACAGCCCGGCTGGTTGCCGTGCGAGTCGGTATTTCCGAGGAGGGCATGTCCCAGATCCTGGAGCCCGAAGATCTTTCCGGCAATGTCGTCACTCTCGGGCAACACCTCCTGGAGGACGGCTCCACGGTGCGCATCGTTCATGATCAGTAATTCCACAGGTATCGTGTCGGGGTCGGTATCGGTATCGGAATCGATACTGTTTGTTCGCCTCTAATCATATTTCGATCCCGATTCCGATACCGACCCCGAAAGAGCCATCAGCACTTCCCTTCTTACCCTCACGCCCCATGCACATCACCCAACAAAGCGTCTCCCGCCCGATTTTCACCATCATGGTCGTCCTGATCGTGGTGATCCTGGGCGGGGTGTCCCTGTCCCGGCTGCCCATCGATTTGATGCCGGAACTGACCTATCCCACCTTGACCGTGGTGACGTCCTACGAGAATGCCAGCCCCGAGGAAATGGAAGAGCTGGTCACCCGGCTGGTGGAGGAAGCCGTGGCCGCGGTTCCAGGCGTGGAAGAGATCACGTCGATCTCTTCCGAGGGCCGGAGTTCCGTGCGGGTTTCCTTTTCCTGGGGCACGAACCTGGACGCGGCGTCCAACGACATTCGCGACCGGCTGGACCGGATCGCCGGTCGGCTTCCCGACGCCGCGGATCGGCCGCAATTGTTCAAGTTCGACGCGGCCCAGTTTCCAATTCTGATCCTCGGTGCGTCCAGCCGCCTGGACCCCGTGGAAATGCGCCTGGTGATCGACAACCAAGTCAAACAGCGCATCGAGCGGATTCCCGGCGTGGCCGCCCTAGACATTTGGGGCGGGTTGGAGCGGGAAATTCAGATCAACGTCGATCCGGACCGCGTCCTGGCCCTGGGGTTTTCCTTGGATCAGATCGTCCAGGCCGTGCGCGAAGCCAACATCAACGTGCCCGCCGGGACCATCGACCAGGGCCGGTTCGAGGTCACCCTGCGCACTCCCGGAGAGTTCACCAGCCTGGAGGAAATCCGCTCCACCGTTGTCGCCGTTCGGGACGGAGCGCCCATCTATCTTGGTCAACTGGCCGAGATCCTGGACGGGCACCAGCGCCAGACCAGGATCATCCGCATCAACGGCGAGCCCGGAGTACGCTTGGCCGTTCGCAAGCAGGCCGGGACGAATACCGTTCAGGTGGCCCAGACCGTGCTTCGGGAGCTGGAACGGATCAACGCGGACTTCCCCCAGATACAGATCACCTCGATCATCGACACCTCCAAGTACATCCAACAGTCCATCACGAACGTTGGCCGGTCCATCCTGTTCGGTGGAACCCTGGCCGTGCTGGTCCTGCTCTTTTTTCTGCGCAACATTCGCAGCACCCTGGTCATTGCCACGGGCATCCCCATCTCCATTATCGCCACCTTTACCCTGATCTATTTCGGCGGCTTCACCCTGAACCTGATGACCCTGGGCGGATTGGCCCTGGGGGTGGGAATGATGGTGGACAACGCCATCGTGGTCCTGGAAAATATTTACCGCCTTCGTGAACGGGGCGGCGAAGGTAAGGCCGTGGCCGTTCAGGGGACCAGTCAAGTGGCCGCGGCGGTGACGGCCAGTACCATCACGACGCTGGTGATCTTTCTGCCCATGGTCTTCCTGGAAGGTGTCGCCGGGGTGATGTTCCGACAGTTGGCCTATGTAGTGGCCTTTGCCTTGATCTGTTCATTGCTGGTGGCCCTGACCGTGGTCCCCATGCTTTCCGCGCGGTTGCTGCAACCCACTGCCGGGACCGCCTCCCCCATCACGGGCGTACGGGGACGGATGTACGCTCTCAGCGGGCGGATGTTCAAGGAATTGGAGGACGCCTACCTGGATTTACTGCAATGGGTTTTGCAGCACCGGATGATCACCCTGGGACTGACCGTGGTCGTGTTCGTCGGCGCGTTGACCCTGATCCCGCATCTTGGTTCGGAATTCATGCCCAGCACGGATGAGGGCGAAGTGCGGGTCAATATCGAAATGGAGGTGGGCACCCGCCTGGAGGTTGTGGACGCCCAGGTCCGACGGATTGAGGAGATCGTCCGGGAACTGGTGCCCGAAGCCGAAAACATGGTCGTCAACGTGGGCGCTTCGGGCTGGCGTGGGGGAGGCGGGTCTCGGGCTGAAATTCGCATGGCCCTGGTTCCGGCTGCCCAGCGGACCCGAAGCAGCGAACAGATCGCCGCGGCCCTGCGCCCGGCCTTGAGCGGAATTCCCGGAACCGTGATCCGCACCCGGGCCGGTCAGGGCTTGTTCATTTTGCGCATGGGCGCGGGAGACGGCGACAGCATGGTCGTGGAGGTCCGCGGCTGGGAGCTGGATCGCCTGGACGCCCTGGCTTCCGAGGTGGCCGCACGGATGGAGAACGTTCCGGGCATCACCGACGTCCGGCTCAGCCGGGAGGCCGGAGTGCGCCAGGAGCTTTTCCACATCGACCGGACCCGGGCCGCGGACTTGGGCCTGTCCGCCACCAGGATCGCCCGAACCCTGGAAACCGCCATCGCCGGGAGCCGGGCCGCGAACTATCGGGAGGGCGGCTATGAATACCGCATCCTGGTCAAGCTGGCCGAGGCGGAGCGGATGGGCATCGAGGACATTCTGGACATGACCATGCTCAACACTGCCGGGGAGCAGGTCATGCTGCGCAACGTCGTCACCGTGGAAAGCGGCCGCGGTCCGATCCAGATCGACCGCAAGGACCAGCAGCGCATCACCTCGGTCTCCGCGGGCATCAGTGGACGGGATCTGGGGGCCGTGGCCGGGGACATGCGCGAGGTCCTGCGGGAGATTCCGGTCCCTCGGGATTATGAAATCGTCTTTGCCGGGGATTACGAGGAGCAGCAGGAGGCTTTCGGAGAACTGACCCTGGCCCTGATCCTGGCCCTGGTCCTGGTGTACATGGTCATGGCCTGCCTCTACGAATCACTGCGCGATCCGCTGGTGGTCATGTTCGCCGTGCCCCTGGCCGCCATCGGCGTGGTCCTGATGCTGCTGCTCTCCGGAACCACGCTGAACGTGCAGAGCTTCATCGGCTGCATCATGCTCGGCGGGATCGTGGTCAACAACGCCATCCTGATCGTGGACCAGTCCTCGAACCTGCGTAAGAACAAAGGCTTCTCGCCCATGGACGCCGTCCAGGAAGCCGGACGACGCCGACTGCGTCCGATCCTGATGACCACCCTGACCACGGCCTTGGCCCTGACCCCCTTGGCCCTGGGCTGGGGCGAAGGCGCCGAAGCCCAGGCCCCCATGGCCCGCGTGGTCATCGGCGGCCTGGCCAGTTCCTCGTTGATTACCTTAGTGGTGATTCCGGTGATGTATACGTTGTTTTACGGGGCGAAGAGAAAGGAAGACGGGAGTCCGGCATCGGTGTGTGGCATACATGGAATGCGCTGAATAAATGCGACTTAAAAACATTCGACAGTTAGGAGGGAACTTTTATTCTTGGTGGGAAACCTCGATCAGTCCCACTGAATGACCACCTCCGGCAAAATCCCCACTCCGGTTTCACCTTCCATGGGCACAACGTCCGGCTTGCCAAATCCTTCCTTTTCCAGCCGATAGATCATCACCACCCGGTCCTCCGGATGAACCAGCCAGTATTCCCGTACCCCCGCCTGCTCGTAGATCCGGCGCTTGGCGATATGGTCCCGTGAGGCCGTTTTCGGGGAGAGAACCTCCACGATCCAGTCCGGCGCGCCGACAACGGCGTTGGATTTGATTTTGCGCTGATCGCAGACCACAAAAAGATCCGGCTGGAGAACCGTCCGAACATTGTCTTCATTTTCAATAGGTTTGGGAAACAAGACCTCTAGAGGTGCGATGAACGGACGGCATTCTTTTTCAGAAAGCGCTCGTTCCACTTGTGCGGCTATGGAGAGCACCACCTGCTGATGGGTCACGGATGGACCGGGAGTCATGGCCTGTGGGGTGCCGTCGATCAGCTCCCAGCGTTGATCGTCCGGCCATTCCAGGTAGTCGCGATAGGTGTACGGAGTTTCTTGGAACTGAGGATAGGCGGTCATGCGGTTTGCCTTTTGTTGAGGGTTCGATGGAAACGAAAACGTCCATGTTGACCATCAACTCTGACCGGTATTTTTATAAGCAGTGCATGTCAAGAATGATCGGAAAGGGCGGCCCGCACGAGCCGCCCTTTTTTGAGGCTGATCAGGCCGCGCCCTGATTGATGACGAAGCCCTTGCCGAATCCGCCGGTGGAGGCGGAGGTGCCGGCGATTTTGGAGAGGTAGACGTTGCCCAGGTTCTTGATGTGGCCGGCCACGTTGTCGAAGTGGCTGAAGTGGGCCTGTTCCTCGTCGATGATCTGCTCGAAGAGCTTCATGCTGATGCTGTCGCCGTTTTCCCGGCAGACCAGCAGAAATTGGTTGTAAACGTCCACGGTGTTGTCTTCCAGATCGGCGTCAAAAGTGAAGATGGTTTCCATGTCCTGATTCTTCTGGGTTTTGGCCGCGGGATCGGTGGTGGGTTCTCCGCCCAGTTCCTTGATCCGCTCCGCGAACATCTCGGCATGGCGCATTTCGTCGATGGCGATGAGTTTCTGGTTGGCGGCCAGTTCTCCGTAGTCCATGTCGTCCAGGCCGTAATGCTGGTTCATGTACTGGGTAATGGCGTGCAGTTCCATGGCCCGGGCCTTGTTCAGGACCTCGATCACTTTGGCCCTGCGTTCTTCCTTGCTTGCTGAAAGGGTCGCGCTTTCCATCGTGGTTGCTCCTTGATGCGGGTATTGGGTTTGCCTGGCGGTTGGTTTCACCGACTTCCGCATGGTAGTCCCAACGTTTTGGATGTCAAATGGAATGTCAATGCGGGCTACAAGCGCCTGTTCCGGCGCGTTCCGGCTTCTTCGTGCTGTTCCAGCTCGGCGACCAGGGAGGCCACGTCCAGGATCAGGGCCAGGGCGCCGTTGCCCATGATCGTGGCCCCGGAGAGGCCCCTCATCCCGTTGAATACTCGGCCCAGGCCCTTGATCACGGTCTGGAGCTGACCCACGATGCTGTCCACGACCAGGCCGACGCGGCGGTTGCCGGCCTGGACCACCACCACCTGTTCGATTTCCGGCCCGCTGGAGCCCATGTGGTACCAGTTGCGCAGAACCAGACAGGGCAGCAGTTCGCCGCGTACGTCGTACGCCTTGGCGATGCGCTCGGGGTCGTCGTCCCCGCGTTGGATCTCGACGCATTCCAGGACGTCGGAAAGCGGGATAACGTAGTATTCGTCGCCCAGAGTGACCAGCAGACCTTCGATGATGGCCAGGGTCAGAGGCAGGCCGATGCTGATGGCCGTGCCCTGGCCGGGGCGGCTGTCGATCTCCACCGTGCCCTTGAGGGACTCCAGGGAGCGTTTGACCACGTCCATGCCCACTCCGCGTCCGGAAACAGCGGTGACCTTTTCTGCGGTGGAAAAGCCGGGGGCGAAAATCAGTTGGAGCACGTCCCGGTCCGAAGGTCGGGCATCGGCCCTGGCCAGCCCCCGTTCCACGGCCTTGGCGTAGATTTTGTCCGGGTCGATGCCCCCGCCGTCGTCCTCGATAACGATCCGCACCTGGCCGGCGCTCTGCATCGCGGAGAGGGTGATCGTGCCCTTGGCCGATTTGCCCTGGGCCTGGCGAACATCGGCGGGCTCGACACCGTGGTCGATGCTGTTGCGCAGGATATGCACCAGAGGGTCGCTGAGCTTTTCGATGACCGTCTTGTCCAGCTCGGTCTCCGCGCCGTTGGTCTTCAGTTCGATTTCCTTGCCCAACTCCGAGGACAAGTCCCGGACCAGGCGGCGAAACCTGTTGAAGGTCGAACCGATGGGCAGCATGCGCAGGGACAGGGTCCGCTCGCGCAGGTCGCCGCTCAAGCGTTCGATTTCCTCGCTGACCGCGGTGAGCAGCGGATTGTGCAGCTCGGATTCGATCTGCTTTAGTCGGGCCTGGACAATGACCAATTGCCCGACCAGATCGACCATGTCGTCCAGTTTCGTGGCGCTGACCCGGATGGAGGCGATCTCTTCGGCCGTTGTTCCTCCCGCTGGAGTGGCTTTCCGTTCTCCGGCCTGGGAGGCCTGGGGTGTGGCCTGGGGTGGAGAAAGCGCTTCCTGGGGTTGTCCGGAAGGTGCGGAAGTCCGGGGAGGGGATGCTTGAGCGGGTTGCCGCGACGATGCGGGGTGGGCCGGAACGTCCGGCTTTCGCGGCTGAGGCGTGGGTCGTGTTTTGGCTGATTGGGCGGTGTCGGTGGCTGGGGCGGGTGCGTCATTGGCCACGATGTCGGCCACGGGCTGGATCGGAGCTTGACACCGTGCCGCCGCGGCCAGCAGTTCGGCGGTTTGCTCGGCCTGGGCTTGGCGGAGCAGGGCCGCCTCGTCGGCGTCGATTTCCCTAAATCGGCTCACGTCGTCGGGGTCGTCCAAGAACAGGAATACGTCGCGAATCGTTTCCTCGTTCGCGCCGGTTTGGAGAATCACGTCCCAACTCGTGACGCAACGCGAAGGCTCCAGGTTGTCCAGCGCAGGAACATGCTCTGGAGATGCATGGATCTCGCATGAACCGAGTTGTTGTATTTGGCTTAAAAAATCCAAGGGATCCAGGGAGTCGAAGGATTCTTTCACTGGGTGGTAGCGCAGGTGATAGAGCCGAGGGAGCGTGTCCGCATTGTTGTCGTTATTGGGTCGGCAGGGCGCGCAGTCTTCGAAAGCGGGTTCGGCGGGCTCGGGGGCGGCGTGTTCCCGGGCGTCCATGACCTGCTCCAGGGCCATCAGAATTTCGGTGGTCTTGTCTTGGGGCAGGCCGTTCTCCGGGGCCTGGAGATAATCGGTCAACGTATCCTTGTAGCGGAAGGACAGGGAGACCAGCGCCGGAGTGCAGGCGATTTCCGCTGATCTCACCCGGTCGAAAAGGGTCTCCAGATCGTTGGTCAGCTCCCGGACGTCCTCCAGGCCAAGCATGGCCGCGGAGCCCTTGATAGTGTGCAGGGAGCGGAAAACGCGGTGCACGCCGTCGATGTTGCCCGGCTCGGTCTCCAGTTCCAGCAGGGCGCTTTCCAACTCAGCCAATAGCTCCTGGCATTCTTCGATGAACAACTTATATTTCGTGCTCATGAGCCGCTCTCCAGCATCCAGGCGAAGCCGAGGTTTTGGAATTGCTCGAGAAGTTCGTCCGCTGGAGCGAAGGTTAGCCCGCGATCCAGACGGGCGCTGGTCTTCAGGGCCGAGGCAAGGGCTTGCAGACCGGCGGCGTCCACGTATCGGGTGGCGCTCAGGTCCAGACGCAGGCTTGCGGCTTTGGCCGGGGCGGTGTGGAAGCAGCTCCGAAATTCCTCGATTTGGGACAGTTCAAAGCGCTCCCCGAAGAGCAGGACGGCTTGGTTGCCGACCATCTTCCAGGGTGAATCAGCGCCCTGGAAACAGGTTTCCGCGATCGTCGCTTCCCGGCTTGCCGTCTCGCTTGGAGACGATTGGATCTGAAACATGGACTTTTCCAGTTCTCTGATCCGTTCCGCCGGTACGTCGATCAACATCCCGACCACGTCGGGATCAATGATCGAGGCGAACAGAACGTTCAGGGGGATGCGTTGAGCAAAGCCGTCTTCCAGGGTGCCCGTGGCCACGAAATCCACCTTGCAGTCCAGGATCAGGCCGGAGTCTTGGAGAGTTTTGATGATGTCGTAGGGCGTTTTATTCTTACGGTGGATGTCGTGGATCAGGTCGAATTCGATGTGGTAGAGAAATTTTCCGCCCTTGAGCCCCTGTTCCAGGGTGAACATGTCCACGTCGAAAATGGACTGACCTTGGCTGGACGGCAGGCTCATGGGCGTTTCCGTGCTGAGCTTGGTTTCCGGGGTGAGCAGCCCTTGAATTCGGGATAGACTATCTGAAATATCCAGGCATTCGCTATTTCCGGGATTGTTGATCATGGCGTTGAGCTGATCGAAGCCTTCCAAAAGGATCTGGCAAGTCGGCCGATCCGGGCGGAGTTTTTGATCACGCATCAAGTGCAGGGCGTTTTCCAGCTTGTGGGCCAGGGAACCGATGGCCTCCAGGCCGAAAAAACCGGCCGCGCCCTTGATGGAATGGGCGGTTCGAAAAATTCGGTTGATCAGTTCCTCGTCATAAGCTCCTTCCAAGTCCTCCAGAGCCATGATGTCGGATTCGATGCTTTCCAGGTGTTCCTTGGAATCCTCGATAAACGCGTCCATCAATTCGTCGGACATAAAGCGATCTCACTGTTTGGGGTCAGGGGCGGCGGTCGTCGAAGTAACGGGATCCGGCAGGCATGCATGGGCAGTGCGGGTCATGCGGCCTTTTGAATCGTGAAGTGCTTGTCCAGGCGCATGACGACGAGCACGTTGTAGATGTCCTGCTTGACGTTCACCAGGGTGAGGCGGCCCTGTTTGGCTTTCAGGGAGTTGTGCGTGGCCACGAGCAGTCCCATGCCCAGGGAATCCACCATCTCCACGACGCTCATATCGAGGGTCAGATCGGCATGGTCGTTCTTGATAAGGTTTGACAATTCCACCCGCAGTTCCTCGATTTTCGAGCCGACCATGTTTTCGGACACTCTGGCCACGGTTCTTGGTCCATCTTGGCTGAGTTGCAGCATGTTTGTTACTCCTGAAGGTTCTCGTTCCTTGCGCAGCGTCATCCGGTTGCCGGAAGAATTGAATTCGACTTGTTCAAAAAAAGCGCGAATGATGGCTAAGCCTCGGCCGGATTCGCTGCTGGGCGGAGGGAGTTTCCAGTTATGGTTTTGCCATGCAAAGCCGAACCCTTGATCCTGGACCATGACTTCAAGCCGGTCCGGATGGATGGCGACCATGCAGGTTACGGACTTCGCGGGATCGGAACGATTGCCGTGGATCACGGCGTTGGTCAAGGCTTCGCGCAGAGCCAGGAGAATCATGAAATGATCCTCATTGGGCAGTTTGTCCCGCAGCAAACCTTGAACCAACAGGCAGGCCTGATCCACCTCCGCGAGGTGCGAAGGGAAGTTCAGCTCCACTTGGTCTTCGGTCCGCGATAAAATCAGCATGATCACACCTCGACGGCCAGCAGCACGACATCGTCCTGAGCCGTGGCCTTCTGCAATATTCGGACCTGAATATGGCCGGGGCAAGTTGACAAGGGCAGAGAACGGCATTCTTCGCAGGCTTGGATCAGGGTCCGGATGTCGTCGTGAACGATGCGGGCTTGGTTGTTTTTCACGTCCAGCAGGCCGTCGGTGTAGAGAAAAATCCTGTCACCCTTGGTTACAGGGCGGGAAATTGGGTTCAGGTAGATGTGCGGGAACGGGCCGAGAATATCGCCCTCGGCGCGCAGGATTTCCACCTCGCCGTCTTTGCCCACGAAAATCGGCGGCGGGTGACCGGCCGAGAGGACCGTGAGGTGGTCGCGTCTGCCGTTGAGCACGGCGTAGGCCGCCGTGAGGAATCTCCCCGGCGGCAGAACGTCATGGAGCACGTTGTTGATGGTGGTCAGGGTTTCCACGGGCGTGAACAGCGGGCTGGCGTTTTGGCGCAGCAGGGCCTTGACCCCGGAGGTGATGAAGGACGTCTTCAGGTCGTGTCCGCTGATGTCCGCGACGACATAGCCGAACCCGCCGCTGACGGGAAACACGTCGTAGTAGTCTCCTCCGGCTTCCAGGATGGGCTCGTAGAAGACGGCGAATTTGGCTTCGGGATGCTCTTCGGGCTTGGTGAGCATGGACTGCTGGGCCTCGCCGATCTGGCGCAGCTTCTCGGCCTGTTCGGCGATCACGCTCCGGTAGGCCCGCGCCACCTTCAGGTTGGTTCGTACTCGGGCCAAAATTTCCAGGGGTTCGAAGGGTTTGGTGACGTAATCCATCGCGCCCAGTTCAAATCCCTTGACCTTGGAGCTCACGTCGTCCAGCGCGGAAAGAAAAATGACCGGAACGGAGGCGGTGACCGGCTCTTCCTTGAGCCGGAGCAATGTTTCAAAACCGCTTTCCCCCGGCATCATGATGTCCAGCAGGATCAGGTCCGGGCCGTGGGTCAGGGCCAGGCTTCGGCCTTCACTTCCAGTTCCGGCCTGAAGCGTCGCGAACCCGGAAGAGGCCAGGATTCGCTGGAGGACCACTCGATTCGTGGGATCATCGTCGATGATCAGCACCAAAGGCGTGTCGCGTGGATGATGGACCATGGGGTGTCGGGTATAAGGTTGTTTATCTAAGACGGTATGGTGTGTCCGAGGCTTCGGTAAGACTCTTATCAGACTATTCTTTTTTTTGCCAGCAGGGAAACGAGCCGGGATGCGAAAGAAATGAGAGGATGGATAGCCGGTCCGCGTCGTGTGAGAGGGGGTCAGGTCGGCTCGCCGGGGCGACGTTGATACCTGCTCCGCAACTTGCGGCACAGGTCCCAGGTCATCCGGGCTTCGTCGATGTTCCACCTCAGAGCGGTCAGCCCGTACAGGACCGTCAGCACCGGGATGAACAGCAACGCGGACTTGCCCAGCATGGAAGCCGCCAGGGCCGCGCCGCCCAAGACCGCGCTGAGCCCGGTCATCCGCGCGAGTTGTGGACCGATGGTCAGCCAGGGGCCGACCTTGCGGCGCAGGATCAGTCCGAGAAGGAGCACGTTGGCCCAGGAACTGAGCGCCGCGGCCAGGGCCAGGCCGACATGCGCCAGGTAGCGCATCAGCACCAGGCTCAAGGCCACGTTGATCAGCAGGCAAGCCGCGGCCACCAGGACCGGGGAGCGGGTGTCCTCCAGGGCGTAAAAGGCCGAGACCAGGGGCCGGACGCAGGCGAAAGCCGGCAGGCCGACGCTGTATCCCACCAGGGCCCAGGCCGTGGCCCGCACGGCTTCGTCGCCGAAGGCCCCTCGTCCGAACACCGCGTCGATGATCGGCAGGCTCATCCCGGCCAGACCCGCGGCCGAGGGCAGGCAGACGAACAGGGTCATGCTCAGGGTGGTGTTCAAGGTCCGTCGAAATCCTTCCATGTCCTTGCCCGCGGCCAGCAGGGACAGGCTGGGCAGGGCCGCCGTGCTCAGGGCCACGCCGAATACTCCCAGGGGAAGCTGGACCAGCCGGTCCGCGAAATAGAGGTAGGAAATGCTCCCGGCGGCCAGCAACGAGGCCAGCAAGGTGCCGATGACGATGTTGATCTGGTAGACCGCCGCCCCGAACACCGTGGGCAGCATCAGGGACCCGATTCGTTTCACCCCGGGATGCTTCAGATCCACCGGGCCGCGCCAGGACAATCCGAACCGACGCAGATAGGGCTGCTGGAGCAGCCATTGCCCCAACCCGGAAAGACAAACTCCCCAGGCCAGGGCCAGGGCCACATCCCAGCCCATGAACATGGCCAGCAGGGCGGAGAAGATCAGCCCCAGGTTCAGGATGCAGGGGGCCGCGGCCGGGGCCCAGAAGTGGTTCAGGGAGTTGAGCACGCCCATGCACAGGGCCACGGCGGAGATGAACAGGATGTAGGGAAAGCAGATCCGGACCAGGGTTACGGTCCCGGCCAGGATTTCCGGGTCTCGGCCGAAGCCCGGGGCAATGAGCAGGGTCAGCGGTTCGGCCCAGATCATGGCCGCGACGCAGATCACCGTCAGGATCGCCGTCAGCCAGACCAGCACGGACCTGGCCAGGACAAAGGCCTCCTGGCTCCCTTTTTCCCGCCAGGTCCGGGAAAAGACCGGGATAAAGGCCATGGTCAGAGACCCTTCGGCAAACAGTCTGCGCAACAAATTGGGCAGGCGGAAGGCCACGAAAAACGCATCCGCCCAGATGCCCGCGCCCAGGGCGAAGGCAATGGTCATATCCCGCAAAAAACCGAGGATCCGGCTGGCTACGGTACCCGCGGCGACCACGGAGGCGTTGCGGGCGATGCGGCCTGTGAAGGATGCGGGGGCGGATGGGGGTTGTTCGGTCACTGGAGGGTCTCGGCGGGCTGTTGCAAGGGGAGGAGAGCAGGACGGGGGATGTCTTGATTCTTCCACGTATCGCTATCGAAATCGCGATCGAAATCGAAATCGGTCTTTAGAAGTGTGCATCAGGGAATGCCGACGACAGGCATGTTTCGATTTCGATTTCGATCGCGATTTCGATTTCGATTGATGCCGTCGCCCCCTTGAAACATGAGTTTGCCGAAGCTACCGCTGGAGCAGGGCGCGGACACGGGCCTTGACTTCCTGGATGATCTCCCGTTCTCCGGGCACCTGGCGGCCCTGCATAAGGATCTTCCCGGCGCAGATGGTGGTGTCCACGCAGTCGCCGTTGGCGGCGTAGACCAGGTTGGAAATCAGGTTGTGGTTCGGGACGAGTTGAGGATGATTCAAGTCCAACAGCAGGCAGTCCGCGAGCATGCCCGGGGCGATGCGTCCGGCGTTCAGGCCGAAAATTTTCGCCCCGTTGACCGTGGCGCAGGCCCAGGCTTCCGGCGCGGGCATGACCGTGGGGTCTCCGGTCACGGTTTTGCGGCTCAGGGCCGCGAACTTCATTTCCTCGAACATGTCCAGATTGTTGTTGGAGGAGCAGCCGTCCGTGCCCAGGCCGATGCAAATACCCAGGCCGTGCAGCCGACGATACGGAAAGGCCCCGGAGCAGAGCTTCATGTTGGAAGCGGGCAAGTGGGCGACCTTGACGTCCTGATCGGCCAGGATGCGCATTTCCTCGTCGTCCAGCCAGATGGCATGGGCCGCGAGGACATTCGGGCCGAGAAAGCCGATCTCCTTCAAATAACGAACAGGCGTCGTGCCGTGCGCCGCCACGCAGTCCTCAACTTCCCGTTGGGTTTCCGCCAAATGGATGTGCAGGATCAAATTCTTGTCCCGGGCGAATTCGGCCAGCCAGATCAATGAATCCCTGGACACGGTATAGATGGCATGGGGCCCCAGGGCGTATCGGATGCGGTGTGAGGTTTCGTGTTTCTGGTCGAAAAAATCCTGGGCCCGTTGCTTGAACTTGGATGCTTGTCCCGAATCGTTGAAGTCGATGAACGGCAGGGAGAGCATGGCCCGCGGGCCCATGTCTTCCACGGCTCGGACGGCGCCGGGCATATGCCAGTACATGTCGCAAAAAAACGTGGTCCCCGTCTTGATCATCTCCAGGCAGGCCAGTTTTACGCCCCAGTAGACGTCTTCCTTCGACAATTTCCGTTCCAGAGGCCAGATGTGCTCATGCAGCCACGTATGCAGGTCAATGTCGTCGGCGTATCCGCGCAGCAGCGTCATGCCCGCATGGGTATGGGCATTGATCAGCCCGGGAACGATGGCCTTGTCTGCGGCGTCGATGACCGTCCCGGCCCATTCCGGCGGGGTCTCCAGGTTTGGGCCCACCGCGACGATCTGCTCGCCCTGGATCAGGACGTCGACTTCCCGGCCTTCGTGCAGGGCGTTTTTGATCAGGATGCTCATGGTTGTCGGCAGTGTGACGGGTCAGGAATTCGGCCGCAGACCGGCCCGGATTTTCAGGGCGATTTCACGGACACGGGCCATGATCGCATCCTCGTCCAGGGTTGTCAGGCTGCGGTTGCGCATCACGATGCGTCCGTTGATCAGCACCGTGTCCACGTCGGAGCCAGAAACGGCATAGGCCAGGTGGGAATATTCATCGTACAGGGGGGTCAGGTGGGGCTTGTTCATGTTGATGACGCAGACATCCGCCTTCATGCCGGTCTTGAGGACGCCGATTTGCCGGTCCAGACCAAGAACCCGGGCTCCCTCGCGGGTGGCCATGTGAACCACCGTCTTCGCGGACATGACCACGGGGTCGAGCAGTGCCGATTTATGCAGCTTGGCCGCGGTGTCCATTTCCTGGAACATGTCCAAATTGTTATTGCTGGCGCAGCCGTCCGTGCCCAGGCCCACGGGGATGCCCTGCTTAAGCATGGCCGGGACCGGGGCCACGCCTGAGGCCAGCTTCATGTTGCTTTCAGGGTTATGGACCACCTTGCAGCCATGATCGGCAAAAATCCGCATGTCTTCATCATCCATGGTCACGCAATGAAACGCGAAAAACCGCTCATTGAGCGCGCCGATTTCCTTCAGGAACATTGTCGGCCGTTGTCCCAGCTTTTCCAGGATCTGTCTGGACTCGGCCCCGTTTTCCAGAAGGTGGGTCGCCAGGGGGGCCTGGTACGCATCGGCCAGGGCCGTGGCCGCTTTCCAGAGATCAGGCGAGCAGGTGTACAGGGAGTGGGGTTCGACCATGACGTTCACGAGGGGATCGTCGGCCCATTTCTGAAGCATTTTTTCCGTGTAGGCCAAGCCTTCTTGGGAGGTTTTGGCGTTGGGCGAGGGAAAGTCGAACAGGACTTCGCCGATCACGCAGCGCATGCCGGCCTGTTTCGCGGCTTTGGCGGTCTCTTCTTCAAACAGATACATGTCTGAAAAGGTCGTGGTTCCGGATCGGATCATTTCCGCGCAGGCCAGCAGGCTGCCCCAGTAGACCAGTTCCGGATCGACGTTGTTGGCCTCGGCCGGAAAGATATAGTTGTTCAGCCAGTCCATCAGTTCCATGTCGTCCGCGATGCCCCGAAAGCAGGTCATGGCCGCGTGGGTATGGGCATTGACCAGACCGGGCATGATGATGGACAGCGGCATGTCGATGACCGTGTCCGCCGTGAAGGCGCGCGACAGATCCTCCTTGCGCCCCACGGCCACGATATCCGTGCCCTGGATGGCCAGGGCGCCGTCCGTGATTGTCGTGTCCGCTTCGTCCATGGTCAGGACGGTTCCGCCCGTAACCAGGATGTCAATCCGCTGCATCGGTAGCTCCCAGCCAAAATTTACATTTTTTCATTCGCGTTAACCGGAAATCGTGGCGCCGATCACCAACCGGTCCGGCCTTGTCCGGGCCATCGTCAGCCCCGGGGCATGAGTCAGGTCCGGGGATGCCCGAAAAAATTCCTCCCACGGAGTTCGCCCAGGAAACGCTCTTCAGGCCATGCGCGATTTCAGGATGAAATGTCCTGACAAAAAAGAGACTGGTGGAAAAAGGCATATTTCCGGTTGGTCTGTTAATCAGGCATGGAGAGACATGTCAATCTGACGGTTGCCCACGCCAGAGACCCGTCAAAGTCAGGTGAGGATACCGATCATTCTCAAGACCTTGTTTTCCATTCTTGCACAAAGCCTCAAAGCCGGTGCGATGAATCTCGCTTCCGCGATTCTCAGCTGCGTGCCCCTGCCTTTTCGAACAAACGTGGTAACTACTCAGTACATTTTGTGTCCGATCTTGCTCCGGCAATCGGTGTCGGGGTCGGCGCTTCGCTATCGGAGTCGGAATCGAAACAGGAAGAATTTAGAACGCATCCCAGCGTTTTCGATCCCGATCCCGATTCCGATTCCGACCCCGGCAACAGAATTGCTCTGTGCTGAGTAGTTACCAAACGTGTAGAAACTATGACGGAGCCCTGGTGCTTGCCTTTCCTTTCCAAGCGGAAAAGGCGGATGGCCTCAACGGACTGCTCTACCCTGCTGAGGGCGAGAGAGGGATGCACGAGAGAGCCACGGAAGGATTAAATTCAGAAAAACGGCAACATCTTCCGCAGCAGATTGATCAGTTGATTCGTTTCCTCGGGACTCAGGCAGGCGGTGAGTTCGCGGGTCAGTCCCAGGTGCAGGTCGTGGTGTTCGGCTGCCAATTGTTCGCCTTTGGCCGTCATGCCCAGGCGGATGGAGCGGCGGTCGGATTCGTGGGGTTGGCGCTCCACGATGCCTTTCTTTTCCAGGCGATCCACCAGCACGGTCAGGGAGCCGGTGGTCACGCCCATTTTTTCGGCCAGTTCCTTCATGGTCAGCCGACCGTGTCCGCACAGGATCTCCATGGCGTGGATCTGCTGCAGGGTCAGCGGCTTGCCCCGGACCACGCATTGCTCCCAGGAAGCGAATTTTTCGTGAAATTCCACCAGCAGGGAGGTCAATTCCTCGTCATGTTGCATTGCGTTCCTCCTGATCGTCATCCTTGCCCATGGCCAGGGCCGCGGAGGAGAAGACCACGATCACGGCCCCCACGTTGTGCATCACCGCGGCCTGGATCGGTCCCAGGATTCCCGCGGCCCCGCCCCAGATAGCCAGAGCGTTGAAGCTCAGTCCCAGGACCACGTTGATTTTAATCACGGTCAACATCTTCCGGCTCAGGCGTATCAGCAGCGGCAACCGGGAGATGTCGTCCCGTGTCAGGACGATGTCCGCGGTTTCCAGGGCCACGTCCGTGCCCGCGGCGCCCATGGCCACGCCCACGTTGGCCCGGGCCAGGGCCGGGGCGTCGTTGATGCCGTCGCCCACGACCATGACCTTGTGACCGGCTTCCTGGAGCCGACGCAGTTCTTCCAGTTTCTGATCCGGCTTGAGCCCCGCCCTGGTCCAGGTAATGCCGAGCTGTTCGGCCACCCGTCGCACGGATCGGTCATGATCCCCGGAGAGAATCCCCAGGTGTGAAATGCCCAGGTTGCGCAAGCGGTGCATGGTCTGGGCGGCTTCGCTCCGGATCGTGTCCGAAACGCCGATCACGCCGATGGGGTGCTGGTCCCGGTAGACCAGCAGCGGGGTGGCGCCCCTGGCCTGGATGGTTTCCAGGCAGGTTCGCAAGTCCGGCGGCAAAGATCCGGCCCCGGCTCCGGGCCCGGTATCCAGGGCTGCGCCTCCCACCTCAATGTGTCGGCCCCGGACCACGGCCCGCACGCCCCGGCCTACCTCGGCTACGACTTCCGTGGCCTTGTCCACGGTGATCCTGGCATATTGGGCGGCCTTGAGCACGGCCCGGGCCAGGGGATGGCTGACGTCCTGTTCCACGCAGGCCGCGCAGGCCAGGACTTCTTCCGGCGTGCATCCCGCATCGGCCCGGACTTCCTCCACCCTGGGTCGTCCGCTGGTCAGGGTGCCGGTCTTGTCGAAGAGCAGGGCGTCCACCTTGGAGGCCTGCTCCAGGTAGCGACCTCCCTTGACCAGTACTCCGGCCCGGGCCAGACGGCCCACCGCGGCCACCGTGGCCGTGGGCGCGGCCATGATCAGCGCGCAGGGGCAACCGGCGATGAGCACGCTGACGGCCCGGCTCCAATCGCCGGACCAGTACCAGACCAGTCCGGCCAATCCCAGGATCACCGGAGTGAACCAGGCGGCGTATCTGTCGATGAACCGGGTGGCCAGGGGCTTGTGCTGCTCGGCCTCGCCGACCAGGCGGATCACCCGGCCCAGGAGCGTGTCCTCTCCCACTTTCTCGGCCCGGATGCGCAGCACGCCGTTGTGGTTCAGGGTTCCGGCCAGCACCTCGTCTCCCTCGCTTTTGGTCACGGGCAGGGATTCCCCGGTGATGGCGGACTCGTCCAAGGCCGAGGCCCCGGAAACGATCCGGGCGTCCACGGGAATGCGGTCTCCGGGCTTGACCAGGAGCAGGTCGTTCGGGGCGATGTCCCGGACCGCGATTTCCCGCTGACCGTCGCCGTCCAGAAGCAGGGCGGTCCGGGGGGCCACGCGCATCAGTTCATGGATGGAGCGGCGGGCCGAATCGCTGGTGGCCTCCTCGATCAGCGTGCCCAGGGTCATGATGAAGGCCACCACCGCCGCGGTGAGCAGTTCGCCCTGGATCAGGCAGGCGATCAAGGCCAGACTGACCAGCTCGTCCACGTTCACCCGGCGCTCCAGCAGGCCCTGGATTGCCCCCCAGATGATCGGCCCGCCGTTCAGGCCGATGGACCCGGCGTAGAGCACGAGCACGGGCCACGCCCAAACCGGCCCGAAGACCTCCCAAAGATACCCGGCCAGGGCCAACCCGCCTCCGGCCAGACACACCTGAAAATCCCGAAAGACGAACAACTCCCTGTACACGCCCAGGGTGGCGAAGCGGCCGATCATGGTCAACTCCGGATAGTGAAGCAGGTTTGTGTTTGGAAATATTGTTTGAGTGTAAAGATTTTTGACTAGCGAATAGTTTGTGGGTTGTAAAGAAGTGACATCAAATTAAAATCAGTATTATGAAAATTGTTTTCATCACCATTGACTTTTTGGGTTTGGTGATTGATATGATTAATCTGGTTTTCGCGACTGGACTACAAGAATAAATACATCGAGGTGTAGGATGATTTTGAAAAGAACGATCATTTGTCTGGCATTTGCTTTGCTGCTCTCAGCCGGTTCCCCAGCCTGGGCGCATATGCCGCTTTGTCTGTGCATGGACAACGGCGACAATTCCATCACCTGCCAGGGCGGATTTTCCGACGGTTCGTCCGCCGCCGGGGTGATCATGCGGATCAAGTCCCCGGATGGGCGCGTGTTGCAGGAAGGCCGAATGGATGACAGCTCGGAATTCACCTTCATGAAGCCCCGAGCGGATTTCCTCGTGGTCTTTGACGCGGGCCCCGAGCATCAATTGCGGGTGCCGGGCAGCCGGATCGCCCAATGAGCAACGCCATCGAGGTCCGCGGCCTGGGCCACCGGTACGACGGACGAACGATCTACGAGAACCTCAATTTCAGCGTCCCGGAGGGGTCGGTCTGCGGATTGTTGGGCAAGAACGGGCAGGGCAAGACCACGTTGGTGAACATCCTGATGGGCTTTCTCAAACCCTTCAAGGGAGAGTGCCTGGTGCTGGGCGAGGATTCCCACGACCTGCCTCCGTCCGTGCGTGCCCGGATCGGCCTGCTCCACGAAGGGCACCTGGCCTATGAGTTCATGACCATCGCCCAGACCGAACGTTTTTATCGCGGTTTCTATCCCCGTTGGAATCCGGAGGTGTTTTTCGGGCTGGTGAACAAGATGGGCCTGCCCCTGGACCACAAGGTGGGCAACATGTCCTGCGGCCAGCGTTCCCAGGTGGTCCTGGGCGTGATCCTGGCCCAGGACCCGGACCTGCTGATCCTGGACGACTATTCCATGGGCCTGGACGCCGGATACCGGCGGCTGTTCCTGGACGTGCTGCACGATTTCGCGGCCGGGAAGGGCAAGACCATCTTCGTCACCAGTCACATTGTCCAGGATCTGGAGCAACTGGTGGACTCCATCATCTTCATCGACCGGGGCGAGATCATGCAGGTCGGTCTGGACGAGTTCATGGGCACGTTTTGCAAGTACGTCTTTCACGGCGAAACCGTGGCCGAACCGCCCCAGGACGAGGTGATCAAGGGCTTTGAACGGCGGGGGACAAAAATTTCGGTGTATTCCTACGAAGACATCCAGACCGTGGAGCGCCATCTGGTCGGCCTGGGCATCCAACCCTTGGAGCTTTGCCGAGCGTCCATGAGCCTGGAGGATGGATTTATCGGCCTGATGGGCAAATATTGACCGGGAGGGGGAATGATTCGATCCATACTGCTCAAGGAAGGGCTGAAACTGCGCTGGGTGTTTCTGGCGGCCCTGGCCGTGAACGTGGCGTTCTGCGTCAAGGTGTTCCTGGACATCCGGCAGCAGATGAACACGGAGCACGCCCAGATGGTCTGGTACCAGGCCGTTCATCTCCAGACCGTGTTCCAGTATCAGATGCGCCACCTGCCGTTGCTCACGGGCCTGGCCCTGGCCGCGGCCCAGTTCGTTCCCGAACTGCTGGGCCGCCGGATGCGCATCGCCCTGCATCTGCCCGTTGCCAGGGAAACCATGCTTGTCTGGTGCCTGCTGGCGGGCCTGGGGCATGTCCTGGTCGTGATCGGGATGGTCGCCGGACTGACCCATCTGACCATGACCAGATATTTTCCCGCCGAGGTGAGCCTGTCCGCATTGGCGACCATGGCTCCCTGGTACGCGGCCGGGCTGATGGGCTACCTGGGAGCGGCGGTCCTGTTCCTGGAGCCCGGTTGGCCGCGACGCCTGTTCCTGGGGCTCATGTACGGGACGGCGGCTTTCGTCCTCCTGATGGGCCTCGGTTACGGCTGGTTCACCCCGGCCTTGCCCTGGCTGGTGATTCTTTTGCCCTTGGCGCTGCTTGGCGTCTTTGAACCCTGCCGCCGATTTCACCAGGGAGGCGCGTGATGTCCCCACTTATACCGTCCCGCGTGCTGACCCCGGTCTCGCGGTGGAGCACGACGGTCCTGGCCGTCCTGGCTGTCTTGGCCCTGAGCTTTCTTCTGCCCGCGATTTTCAACAAGGTCGCGGGATCCGGAGGGGACGAGCCGCTGCTGTTTTACAGTCCGCTTTCGGAAGGCTTCATCTATCAAGAGTCCCTGGGAGGCCACCAATTCGTGTATCGGGATGAACAGGGCCGCGACTACAGTCGGCAGGAGTTCGAGGATCAACTGCCCTTTGTCTATTTTCGCAATCTGGAACGGCGCAACCTGCTGCCCATGACCATCGCCGGGCGAACCTTCGACACGGAAGCCATTGCCGCCGACCGCCAGGGCCTGGAAATCCGGGCCCGCCACCTGCGCGGCCATCACCCGCGCATCGACCTCTATCCGCTGTTCAACATCGACCCGGCAATCGCCATGATGCGCTTTCCCGTGGAGATGTTCCGGTTCACGGATTCGGCCATGGAATTCCTCAATGCGGATTTCAACCGCATCGACCACGACCTGACGGAAATCTTCACCAATGCCCTCAAGGAGCAAGGTTTTTTCTTCCCGGCCACGGTGATCGGCGGCAAGCCCACGAACCTGAAGCCCTTTGACGACGGCTACTTCATCCGTGACGCCGTGGGGCGGATATTCCACGTCAAACGGGTCCTGAACCAGCCCGAGGTGGTCGCCACGGCCATTGATCCGTCCCTGGACGTGCTGGACATCATCGTCAACGAGAACGAGCGCCGGGAGTTTCACGGGGTGATCATCACCAGGCAGGGCGAAGCGTTCCTGATTGCCTGGGACGACTACCGGCTGATTCACCTGCCGGTGCAAGGCTACGATCCCGCCCGCATGGACTTCAAACTGCTCATCGATCCCCTGTACCGAACCGTCACCGTCAGCTCGGCCAGCAGCGTATTCGGCGTGGCCATGAACACGGCCTACGAACCCCTCCACCGATTCGAGCTCCCCCGCCGGGACTCCTCACCATCCTGGGTTCTCCGGATGCGCGAGTTTCTCTTCCCCGTCGAGCTGCACCTACAAAGCCCCTGGCGCGGCCAAGCCGACCCTCACATCCAGCTCGGCGGCCCCTGGTCCATCGGCGGAATCCTGACGGCCCTGGCCGCCCTCCTGCTGATCCGTCGCGCCCGCAACGAAACCCTGCCGGGACTTGCGGACCTTATCCCCGTTGCCTTGACCGGCTTCATCGGGCTGTTGGCCGTGCTGTTCCTCCAGCCTGGACGCCGCACTTCATAGCGCCGTCCTTGGCCGGACCCCGCCGAAACACCGGCCTGGGGTCCGGCTTCGGCATGTCCTCGCAACTTGGATTGTTCAATCCGCCACTGCTCCCTTGATCTGGTCAGGTGTTCAAGATACTTTGCGATGTCCGATACGGGAACGGTTGATGGAGAGTAGTATTTACTGTTTTTCAGCAGACTGTAGAATGTATTTGTTGTTAAGTTACCCCATTGGAGTCGAATGTGAATCTTCAAGAGTTCGTCAAGACCGCGCTCGCCGACATAATCGCGGGCGTTGCCGATGCCCGCCCAGAAGCGCACAAGCACGGAGCCAACGTCGGCTCAAACCGCGTCTATGGTCATGTCAAAGATGCGAAGGTGATCACCGACGAAAAGGACCGTCCTGTCACAACGGTTGAGTTTGACATCGCTCTTGCCGAGGCGAGCGCCAAAGACACCAAAGGCGGAATCGGTGTCTTTCTCGGGACTGTCGGCCTTGGTTCCCAAGGTTCGTCGCATGGAGAGTCGTCCTCGCACTCGCGGATAAAGTTCTCGGTCCCCGTCGTCTTTCCCAGCGATGAGGCCTAAACTCTTTGCTGCAGCCGACCTGCTACGGAGGCGATGCAGCTCAAACGTTGAGTATGACCAAGACAAGATTGGACCCGGAAGAGCAAGAGTTGCTGGAAGCTTATGAGTCAGGTGGGTTTGAATCGGATCTGAATGCCGACCGGAGGGAGTCTCTTGCCAGGGCAGCAGAAGAAACGTTCAAGAAAGACAAGCGCATTCATGTCCGAATCTCCAGCCGGGATTTGGAAGCACTTCAGCGCCGGGCGCTGGAGGAGGGGCTTCCCTACCAGTCCCTGGTGTCCAGTGTCCTGCACAAGTTTGTTTCCGGCGGACTCAAGGACATCTCCGCACTCAAGTCAGCCCAGCGGCCGCGCTGATGTGCGCTTTCAAGCAATCGGAGACTGACCAGGCACGGATCGCCGAGGCGCTGATTGCAAGTCTCGATGTTCCCACGGACAGGGAGGTCGAACTTGCTTGGCGGACGGAGATCGATAAGCGGTTGCACGAAATCGACAACGGCACCGTAAAATGCGTTCCGTGGGAAGAGGTGCGAGATCGACTCTACCGGAACGCCAATGTACAGCGTTGACATACATCCCGGCGGGTATGCCGAGGTGGAGCACTCTCGGATCGGGAGATAAAAAAAGGTCGCTCGTGAAACCTGCATCCAGCCAAGCATGGCTGGTCGGTTTCAGTGAGCGACCTTTTTTGTGGGGCGAGCTCGCCAGCGAGCGTCCGGCGGATTTCCCTGCGGCTACTACTCGGCGCGGACAGCGTCCGTGATCAGCACCGGTTCCACCGGGACGTCCTGGTGCATGCTCTTGTTACCGGTCTTGACTCCGGCGATGGCGTCCACCACGTCCATTCCCTCCACCACTTTGCCGAACACGGCGTAGCCGAAGTCCCGGCCACCATGGTCCAGGAAGGCGTTGTCCTTGAGGTTGATGAAGAACTGGCTGGTGGCGCTGTTGATGTCCGCGGTGCGGGCCATGGCCAGGGTGCCGCGCAGGTTTTTCAGGCCGTTGTCCGCCTCGTTCTTGATAGGCGGATGGCCGCTTTTGGGCGTCATGTCCTCGGTCATGCCGCCGCCCTGGATCATGAAGCCGGGGATCACGCGGTGAAAAATGGTGTTTTGGAAAAAGCCATCATCCACGTAACGCAGAAAATTCTCCACGGTTATCGGCGCTTTTTCAGCGTCCAGCTCAATGGTGAACGCTCCATGGCTGGTAGTCATCACGACTTTGGTCATCATCTTCTCCAACGGTTGAGCCCCCTCGGGGGCGGGTGAGGCGGCGTCCTGGGCGGATGCCGCCAAGGGGATTATGGCCAGAACCAGGGCCAGGATCAGGGCAGACAGAATTCGCGTCGCCCGTGTGCCGGGCTTTGGGGTGTTTCGCGTCATGGCTATGGCCTCGGTTAGATTTTCACTTCATGCACCCAGCCAAATACATCTTCCTTTTCGCCGTACTGGATACCCACGATCTCGTCATGCAGCCGCCGGGCGAGGTCGCCCACGCCGCCGTCCCGGACCGTGTATTTTTTGTCCTTGTAGGAAATGGAGCCCACCGGGGAAATGACCGCGGCGGTGCCGGAACCGAAGATTTCGGTCATGGTTCCGCTTTGGATGGCGTCCACGCACTCCTGGATGTCGATCAGCCGTTCCTGGACGTCCATTCCCCATTTTTTGGCCAGGGTCAGGACTGAATCCCGGGTAATGCCCGGCAGGATGGAGCCGGTCAGGGGCGGGGTGACCAGGGTGTCTCCGATCCGGAAAAAGATGTTCATGGTCCCCACTTCCTCGATGTACTTTCGTTCGATGCCGTCCAGCCAGAGCACCTGGGTGAAGCCTTTCTTCTTGGCCACTTCGGCGGCGAAGAGGCTGGCCGCGTAGTTGCCCATGGTCTTGGCCTCGCCCACGCCGCCGCGCACGGCCCGTACGAACTCGTCGGACACGTAGATGCTCACGGGGCTGAAGCCCTCGGCGTAGTAGGCGCCCACCGGTCCGGTGATGATGTAGTAGATGTATTCCTTGGCAGGTCGGACCCCGATGTGCGGTTCCGAGGCGATCATGGTCGGGCGGATGTACAGGGACGAGCCCATGCTATGGGGAATCCAGCCGTGGTCCACGCGCAGCAGTGTCTCCAGGGCGGCAAGCTGGTCATTCACGTCGATGGTGGGCATGCACAGCCGGGTGGCCGAGCGGTTCATGCGCTCGAAATTCTGGAAAGGCCGGAACAGGTGAATCCGACCGTCGCGACAGCGGTAGGCCTTCATGCCCTCGAAGATGCCCTGGCCGTAATGCAGGACCATGGCCGCCGGATCAAGGGTGATGTTCTGGTACGGCGCGACCCGCGCGTCCACCCAGCCCTGGGGCTCACGGTAGTCCAGCCGGAACATGTGGTCGCTGAAGGTATTGCCGAAGACCAGCTTGCTCTCGTCCGTCGGCTTGCCGCGACGTTGGGCCTCCGGGGCCGGTTCGATGCGGATATCCATTGATTATTCCTCCCAATACAGTGGGGTTGAAGGTTGTGGGGTCAAGCGGTGTAACAAGGCACGGAGGCTGTTTCGATACGAGACAGCTCATCGGAAAGGCGCTGTTCCGCCATCCAAATATCATAATTCTGTTGTAATCTAAGCCAAATCCCCGGCCCATTCCCAGCGAACTTGCCGATTCGCAAAGCCATTTCGGCCGTGATGGGGTGAGAGCAGTCAAGTATTTGGCGCAGATGCTGATGGGAAACGCCGAGTCGTTCCGCCGCTTCATGCGTCGAAATTCCCAACTGCTCCAAAACGTCTTCACGCAAAATTTCTCCAGGGTGGACCGGAGCGCGGTGGAGTGGGCGATTAACGAAATATTCAGACATGCTATAAACTCCTTCAGTGGTACTGCTCAAGGTCGGCGCGGAGAACATTTCCGTCTTGCCATTCAAACGTGATGCGCCATGGACCATTCACGGATATGCTGTAACGCTTTGGTGGTTCTCCTTGAAGAGGATGACAGAAGAAGCCCGGCAAGTGAAGGTCTCGCAATGTCTCGGCTTGATCCAGCACTTCCAGGCGTCGAAGTATCCGAGCATGGAGTTCCGGATTGATCTTTTTCGTGAACCCCTTTGCAAACAACTCGGCAAGACCTTTATGCGAAAAGCTGGTGATCATTTCACTTGCGGAGAAGGATATGCTCCCGGCTTCGACTCCATGCCGACAGAGCGCCCGGTTGCCCTCTGTATCGCTTGAACCATCGCTTCAGGTTCGTCCGTGCCGATGCGGAAGGTTTTGCCTTGGTTGGTGCGGATTTCCACGGCGTCCAGGCCGGAGACGTTGTAGAGCGTTCCGTGGGGCGTGAGGCGGATGCCCCAGCCGTAGTACCACGGGTTGCGGACCACGCGGGCCTGGGCAATGTTTTCCAGGCGCTCAACCTTGCGTGGCCAGCCAGGCGTGAAGGCGGCGGTCAGCACGGAGGAGGTGATGGTCACGGTCAGGCTGGAAAAGGTGAAGCCGATTGCCACGGCCACGGCCAGCAGCGCCCAGAGCCAGGACGCTCCGCCCTGGATCAGCTGATGCAGGACAAAGGCCCCGGCCAGCACGAAAGAGGCGATCATCAGGGTGCCGCGTTGGGTATGGCGGTAGAGAGGGCGCTCTGAAGGGGCTTGGGAAGCTGCGCTCATCACGTTCACCCGGTCTTGGTCTCGGTCTTGGCCTCGGCCTGGTCCAAAAAGCTGGACATGCTTTCCCGATGGTCGAAGACCCGTTTGCTCTTGCGCTCGGTACGGGGCAAGGCCGCGTAATCCAGGATTTCGACCTGGGAGCGGACCATGATTTTGCGTCGGATCTCTCCGGCCACGGCCTCGGCCAGGTCCTTGTCCGCGGAGGCGTCCACGTTGGGCCCGCGTTCCACCTTCAGGGTCATGATGTCTCGACCGTCGTCCCGGTGGAGCAGGTGGATCTGATATTCGCTGCCCAGGCCGGGGATGCGGCTGAGCACGTCGTCGATCTGGCCGGGGTAGATGTTCACGGCCCGGTAGATGAACATGTCGTCCGTACGGCCCAGGACCCGGTCATGTAGCGGAAAATCCACGCCGCAGGGGCACTCGCCGGGGATCAGGCGGCTTACGTCGTGGGTGCGGTAGCGGATCAGCGGGGCGGCCTGTTTGCGCAGGGTGGTGACGACCATTTCGCCGGGTTCACCGGGTGGGACCGGCTCCAGGGTGACCGGGTCCAGGATTTCCAGGATGAAATAGTCGGCCCAGTAATGGATGCCCCGGTGCAATGCGCAGTCCAGCCCCGTGCCCGGACCATAGAGTTCGGTCAGGCCGTAGATGTCGAAGATGTGCTCCACGCCCAGCAGTTCCTTGATCCGCTGGCGCATGGAGTCGCCGTGGCGTTCCGCGCCGAGGATGATCTTGGAGACCTTGACCCGGTCGATCAGGCCCCGGCGGTGCAGCTCCTCGGCCATGAGCAGGGCCATGGAGGCCGTGGCGCAAAAGACCGTGGTTTCCATGTCCACCATCATTTCGCAGTGCATGTCCGAATTGGCCGGCCCCAGGGGCACGGCCATGGCCCCGAACCGCTCGCACCCGAGCTGAAATCCGGCCCCCGCGGTCCACAGTCCGTAGCCCACGGCGATCTGGACCCGGTCCGCCGGGGTCAGCCCGGCCAGCTCGTAGCAGCGGGCGAACATATTCCGCCAGTCGTCAATGTCCCGCTGGGTGTAGCAGAGCACCTTGCGCTTGCCCGTGGTGCCGGAAGAGGCGTGGATGCGGACGATGTCCTCGAAGGGCACGCTGCGCAGGGGGTACGGGTAGCCGGTCTGCAAATCCCCGGCGTCGCAAAAGGGCAGGCGGTGCAGATCGTCCAGAGTCCGGACGTCCTCGGGCCGCACTCCGGCCTGGTCCATGCGCTCACGGTAAAACGGGCTGCCCGCGTAGGCGTGTTCCACGGTCCAGCGCAGCCCGGCGGTCTGGATGTCGATCAGTTGTTCGGGCGATGTTTGGGGGATGAAGGGCATTTGGGGTGATGGTTGAAGGGTTTGAATGGTTTCGTCGAAATCGAAATCGAAATCGAGATCGAAATCGCCGTCATTCAAGTGACGGACTTGTTTTGCTCGATTTCGATTCCGATTTCGATTTCGATTTCGATCCTGACTTCTGACTTCTGACTACTGAATCCTGACTTCTGATTCCCCCCCTCACTGCGCCCAATGAATCAATCCCAGGGAGTGCGGGTCCAGGAGGAGTTTGTGGTTGGGGAGCATGCGCACGGTGAAGCCGAAGCGTCCGGGGACCTCGGGGATGAACTGGCCGGAGTAGCGGTACCAGCCGTCCTTGAGAGGCCCGGTCAGGTCCATGCGGGCCGTGCCGCGCTGGGCGAAGGAGCCGTCCGCGGTGACCGGACCGGCGTAGATTTCCATCCGGACGTCCTCCGGAGTCAGGCCGTCGAGGTAGACGTCGGCCTGGACGTCCATGGGCTGGGTCACATGCAGGACATCGGGGGCACTGGCCTGGACGTTGGTAATCCGCAGGGCGTTCCACTTGGTCATGATTTCCATCCGCCAGGAGGCCAGTTGCTTGGCCGGGGCGAAGTTCTCCTCCATCAGGCTGACGGAGTTCTTGTAGGCCGGCTGGTAGGCGTTCTTCACGTAATCCGCGACCATCCGGTGGGAGGTGAAGACCGGGGTGAAGAGCTGGAGGCATTTTTTCATCCGACGGATCCACTCCCGGGGCAGGTTGGTCTGGCCGCGCTCATAGAAGGTGGGGATGACCTCCTTTTCCAGGAGGGTGTAGAGGATCTGGCTTTCCACGAAATCCTGGTAGGCCGAGTCTTCATACTCCTCGCCCTGGCCGATGGCCCAGCCCACGGCGCTGTCCATGCGGTGCGCCTCCACCCACCAGCCGTCCAGGGTGCTGACCTGGAGTACACCGTTGGCAATGGCCTTCATTCCGCTGGTGCCGCAGGCTTCCAGGGGGCGGCGGGGAGTGTTCAGCCAGACGTCGCAGCCTTGGACCATGTACTCGGCCACCTCCATGTCGTAGTCCTCCAGAAAGACCACCCGCTTGCGCACCTCGGGCTGCTGGCAGAACTGGACAAGCTGCTGCATGAACTTTTTGCCCTCGTTGTCGTGGGGGTGGGACTTTCCGGCAAAAATGAACTGTACCGGTCGGTCGGGGTTCGTGAGCAGGCGCAGGAAGCGCTCTTGGTCCGCCAGGAGCAGGGTGGCCCGCTTGTAGGTGGCGAAACGCCGCGCAAAGCCGATGGTCAGGACTTGCGGATCCAGCACTTCGTCGGCTTCCTGCAGTTCCTTGCGCCGGGCCCCGCGATGGACCAGTTGCTCGCGCAGACGAAAGCGGGCGTAGTCCACCACCCGTTCCCGCAGCCGTTCATGGGCCCGCCACAGTTCCCCGTCCGGGATGGTCTCGGCCTGCTGCCAGACCCGTGTGCAGTCCGGATCCTCCTTCCAGTTGCCGCCCAGGTAGCGCTCGAAGAGCATGGCGATGTCCCGGGCCACCCAGGAGGCGATGTGCACGCCGTTGGTCACCGTGCCGATGGGGATGTCCTCCACCGGGTACTGAGGCCAGACCTTTTGCCACATCCGCCGGGAAACATGGCCGTGCAGCTCGCTGACCCCGTTGTTGAACCGGGACAGGCGCAGAGCCAGGACGGTCATGCAGAACCATTCCCCGTCGTTGCGCGGATCTTCCCGGCCCAGGGCCAAAAGCACCTTGAAGGCCAGCCCCAGGCTGCGGGCGTAGCCGTCGAAATAGCGCTGCATCAGCTCCGCGGGGAAGCGGTCGTTGCCGGCCGGGACCGGGGTGTGGGTGGTGAACACGCTGGTGGAGGCGGTCAGTTCCATGGCCGCCTCAAAGGACAGCCCGTACTCGGCCATGAACACCCGGATGCGCTCCAGGCCGGCAAAGGCGGAGTGGCCCTCGTTCATGTGGATCACCCGGGGCGTCAGGCCCAGGATGTTCAGGGCCTTGATCCCGCCGATGCCCAGCAGGATTTCCTGCCAGATGCGCATTTCCAGATCTCCGCCGTAGAGCCGGGAGGTGATTTGCCGGAAGTGGGGCGGGTTCTCGGCGATGTTGGAGTCCAACAGATAAAGCTGGATCCGGCCCACCCGGACCTTCCATATCTGGGCGGACAGCGGCTGACCGGCCAGATCCACGCTGACGGTGATCGGTTTCTGATCCGTGTCGCGGACGAGCTCCATGGGCATCTGGGAGAAGTCGTAGTCCGGGTAGCGTTCGTTCTGCCAACCGTCCGCGGTCAGGTACTGCCGGAAGTAGCCCTGCTGATAAGCCAGGCCCACGCCCACCAGGGGGATGTTCAGATCGCTGGCGGACTTGAGGTGATCTCCGGCCAGGATGCCCAGGCCCCCGGAATAGATGGGCAGGCAGAGGCTCAGTCCGTATTCCAGGCTGAAGTAGGCCACCAAAGGCTGGTTTTCCTTGTAGGCAAAAGGCAGCGCGGTGCTCTTGCGCTCCATGTAGATGTCCTGGCTGTGTTTGACCGCACGCAGGCGCTCCAGGAAAAAGTCGTCCTTGGCCAGGGATTCCAAGGTGGCCTGGGGCAGATGGTTGAGAAAGGCGATGGGGTTCCCGTAGCTTCTGGCCCATAACTTGGGGTCGATCTGGGAAAAGAGCCCGGTCACCTCGTGGTTCCAATCGAACCAGACGTTGTAGGCCAAGTCCCACAAGGCGTGCAGCTTGGCGGGGAGCTTGGGAATGACGCTATAGGTGCGGAGCGGTTTCATGGGGTTCTCCTGAATCGAACACGTTTGGCGAGGGCCGGGAGTTTCCCGGAAGGCCCGTTCCCGCGGGCCGTTGCCGAGGGTGCGGTGAAATGGTCAGGGCAATATCCGGGCTTGCTTTGGAGTTGTGCCAGGGAACGTCCGAAAATTCAATGGTTGAGAATGTCGTCGAGGAGGGGAAATATGTTCTTTTGTTCTCATCAAAAATCCAAATCGCGATCGAAATCGAAATCGAAATCGGAAAATAGCTGTGTATCACCTCGATAAGCCGCCATCTTTATGGATATGACGCTCGATTTCGATCTCGATTTCGATCTCGATTTCGATCTCGATTTCGATCTCGATTTCGATCTCGATTTCGATCTCGATTTCGATCTCGATTTCGATCTCGATTTCGATTTCGACCGCGATAAATCGTCCTGTAAACGCTGGGTCTGTATCATCTTGATTTCACAGGGGGTAAGTCAAGAATAAAATTACTCCGCACATCACGTCGCCCTACTTGCGAGGGCTGGGCGCAAGGGCTATTGAAAAAAACGCGGCGGCACGCCGAAAAAATACATTTCAAAAACCGAGGATTTTTTCCATGCATTCCATTCCAGTCGATGTACGCCTTCTCAGCCCGCTGTGGTCCCAGTCCGATCTGCGGGGCGCCACGCCGGGGTCTTGCGGACTGGATCTGATGGCCTGTTTTACCGAAGAACAGCGGGTCTTGCTTCCGGGAGAACGCACGGCGGTACCCAGCGGTCTGGCCATCGACATCCGCCGACCGGGAATCGCCGGGTTCGTCTACTCCCGCAGCGGGCTGGGCACGAAGCAGGGCTTGGTGGTCAGCCAGGGCGTGGGCGTGATCGATCCCGACTATCGCGGGGAGATCATCGTCTCCTTGCTGAACACCTCCGGGGAGGAAAGGACCATCACCCGCGGCCAGCGCATCGCCCAGTTGATCTTTCAGCCCTTTTTCCCGGCCGAATTCACGGTCCGGGACGAGCTGACCGCCACCCGGCGCGGGGCCGGGGGGTTTGGGCATACGGGGTGAATAGAGCCAGGGGCGTACTCGAAATCGCGATCGAAATCGAGATCGGCATCATCGCCATTCAATGACGGGGCTATTTTCGATTTCGATTTCGATACCGATTTCGATTCCGGCTCCAATGCCAAGTCTGATTGCTCATGTCGTTTGGAAAGTGGAGTGGAATTCACCAACATGCAACGTGTAACTGACGAATTATGCCTATGACATCTTCCCTTGAATTGCTTCAGGAGCGCGAACAGCGCGTATTGTGTCGGACCTACGGTCGCTATCCTTTGGCCGTGGCTTCAGCCTCGGGATGTACCCTCGTCGATCCGGACGGACGGGAGTATCTGGACCTGCTGGCCGGAATCGCCGTGTGCAACCTCGGGCATTCCCACCCGGAACTGCTGGCCGCGATGCGGGACCAGGCCGAGCGGCTGATCCATGTCAGTAATTTGTTCTATCAGGAGGAGCAGTTGATCCTGGCTGAGAAGTTGCTGGCCACCTGCTCCCTGGACAAGGCCTTTTTCTGCAATTCCGGAGCCGAGGCCAACGAGGCGGCCATCAAACTGGCTCGTCGGTACATGCGCAAGGTCAAGGGCCGCGAGGCCTACGAGGTGATCTCCCTGGCCGGGTCGTTCCATGGCCGGACCCTGGCCACGCTGACGGCCACGGGACAGGACAAGGTCAAGGACGGCTTCGCGCCGTTGCCGGAGGGGTTTCTGACCGTTCCGTTCGGGGATTTTTCCGCCCTGGAGCGGGCCGTGTCCGGGAAAACCGCCGCCGTGCTCCTGGAGATCATCCAGGGGGAAGGCGGGGTGCGGCCCTTGACCGACGACTACCTGGCCGCTGTTCAGGAACTGTGCCGGGAGCGGGGCGTGTTGCTGATGGTGGACGAGGTGCAGACCGGGATGGGACGCAGCGGAAGATTCTGGGCCCATCAGCATGCCGGGCTTCGTCCGGATGTTCTGACCACCTCCAAGGCCCTGGCCAACGGCCTGCCCATGGGGGCGATGCTCTGCACCGACGAGGCGGCCCTGGGGTTCGAGCCGGGCAGTCACGCCACCACCTTCGGCGGCGGGCCGGTGGTGTCCATGGTGGCCGCCAAGGTGGTCGACATCCTGCTCCGGGACGACCTGCCCGGCAGGGCCGCGAGCCTTGGCGATCTGGCTCAGGGACTGTTCCGCCAGGTTCAGGCGGCCCATCCGGGCAAGATCGTCGACGTGCGCGGTCGCGGCCTGATGCTGGGCATCGAACTGTCTTTTCCCGGCCAGGACGTCTGGCGTGGGCTTCTGGAAGCGGGCTTTGTCCTGAACCTGACCCAGGACCGGGTGCTTCGGCTTCTTCCGCCGTTGGTCGTTACGGAGGCGGATTTGCGACGGTTCAGTCAAGCCCTGGCTGAAATCCTGGAAAAAACGACTTGATCGGACGGGGGCGTCATGGGTGGGGCAGGGGGGCTTCAGCCTCTTCGCCGTACTCCAAAGCATCTTGCTCCCGAAGGACGTCAACGCCTGGGCCCGGAAGCGGGACGTCTTCGTAGATCAATTCCAGCGGCAGTTCCACGGCCAGACACTCAAACAGGACCGATCCCGAGGTCATGGTCTGGCCGACCCAGTTGTCGGACCGGCGATGCACCTGAACCCGTTCGCGATCCTGATCAACGAGCACGTATTCCCGCAGGCTGGGGATGGTGATGTAGGTGGACAGCTTTTCCTGCTGATCCACCCGGCGTGTAGAGGCGGAAAGAACCTCGACGATCAGGCACGGGCTGGTTCGGAAGTAAGTGTGTCGGTCGTTTTTGTCGCAGGATAGGATGAGGTCCGGGTAGTAGAAGATGGTTTTGCCTTGAAGCTGGATGCGGACTTTCATGTCTGACATGAACAATTGGCAGGGAGTGCCCCGGACATGAGGCCGCAGGGCCGTGGCGATATTCAGGGCGATCAGGCCGTGCCGGTCGCTGGCGCCGACCATGGCGTAGACCGCGCCGTCGATATACTCGTGGCGGACGTCGCTTTCCAACTCACCGGCCAGGTACTCCTGAACGCTGATGGTCTCGACGGGTTGCGCTCTGCCCATGGTTGCCTCCGTCTGGAAGGATTTCAGATCATTGCGGGGTAGGGGGAACGGCTTGATCGTAGAGCAACGCCGTCAGCAAGACAAGGTTTGACCGATCTCGATCGAGGTCGGCTGGATCATTTTTCTTTAACCGAACAAGGAGGTTGCCCATGGACGTTTCCTCGGCACAGGCCCAGGTGGCCGCGGCCAAAATTGAAGCGGAGCGCGAGCGGAGCAGGGAAATCGCGGAGCAGGAACGGCTTCAACAGCAGGATATTCGCCGCCAAGAGGAATTGGCTGCTGCCTCCAGGGCCCCGGAGCAGGCCGCGGGGCAGATCGTCGACGAGGCGGTGTAGCGCGACGGGAAGGATATCGCTCTGTTCTCCACTACTGGCCGATTTTACCCAATTTGGGTCGGAGAGGAACTGCTTCGGAGTGCGAAAAGCAGAGCGTTTTGGATTTCGCGGAGGTGGGCGGGGTCGGTGATTTTTTGGCCCAGGTGGTCCCGGACGTCGAAGGTGTCGGCGATGCGGTCGGCCTGGGTGGCGATTTTGGCGCGATGGACCCGGACCTGGAGACGTTCGAGGGAATCGGCGATCTGGTAGAGGCAGCCGGGGCGGTCGTCGGCGATGATCTCAATCTGGGTGGAAAAGTCGTTGGTCTCGTTGTCGATGTGGACCGTTGGCGGCAATGGGTGGGGGACGACTTTGGCGTTCAACCGGGAACGGCGTTTTTCTTCCAGACGGTAGTCCAGAAAAAGTTTGCCGGTCATGGCGTACTTGACCGCCTGTTTGAGGCGAAAGGCCAATTCTTCCAGGTGCAAAGGGTCCGGCGGGTCCTGAATCTTGAACACGGTGAGCACCACGCCGTCGGGCCAGGTGACCACTTCCGCGGCCAGGACGTTCACCTCGTGCAGGGCCAGTGAGCCGCAGAGCACCGGAAAGATGCCGGGCTGGCCCATGACGGCGAAGGTTACTTCATGGCAGCCCATTTCCGGAAGGTCCGCCGCTTCAACGGTTGCGAGCCCCAGGCCGCCGCGGCCGCCGGGAATGCGTCTTCTTTCCTCGGCCACCTCCCGACCCAGGCGGGCGACGAGGTGGATGTGGCCGCGGATGGTGCCGGGCGGGGTGGTCAGCAGGTAGCGTAAGGGGATTTTTCGCAGGAGTTCATCCAGGTCGGCATCAAGCTTGTCATCCAGTTTGTCATCCAGTTTTTTGGGGACGTCGCGTCCCAAGAAAAGGTGCCTGACCTCTTCTCGAACCCTTTCGACCCGCTTCACGGCTTGGGGTTCGGACAGCGGGCCATGGGCGAAGAGCTTGCGGATTTTGAAGTAGAGATCCTGAAGCAGGGACGCGGTCCACTCGTTCCAGGCCTTGGGGCCGGTGGCCCGGGCGTCGGCCATGCTGAGCAGGAACAGGCGATCCAGCCGCGCTTCGTCGCCGACGCGCTCGGCGCAGGCGGCCACCACCTGTTCGTCGTGCAGATCCTTGCGGGTGGCGGTCTTGAACAGCAGCAGGTGTTCACGGACCAGGAAAATGGTTTCCCGGACGATCGGCTCCGGAACCCGGAAGCGCCCCAGTATCCTCGCGGCCAGTTCCGCCCCGGCCGCGGCATGGTCGGGAGCGCCTTTGCCGATGTCGTGCAGCAACGCCCCCAGGACCAAGGACGTGGCGTCCGGCAGGCGTTGCAGGATGTCTCCCGCCAACACCGACCTTCGTTCCCCATTTCGGGCAGTTTGCTCCTCCACGCCCCTCTTGTTCCACCTGTTCAGCCAACCCAGAGTTTCCATGGTATGCGCCCCCAAAGGGCGCAGATGGTAGGCGTCGAACTGGATTCGGTCCTGGACCCGGCCCAATTCCGGGATCAGGGCGCCCAGTACGCCGGAGGCGAGCAGGTCGCGTCCGGCCTGAACACCGCCGGGAGCCATCAGAATGGCCGTCAGTTCCTGGAGGGTTTCGAAGCGTTCTCCCACGTCCTGAAGCAGAGTGGTGCAGGCGGAAGCCACCGCCTCACGAACCGTCCAGGAAAGGGGCAGGCCGTTTTGCCCCATAGCGGTGAACAGGGCCATGACCTGTTTTCCAGGCGGGAGGTGCCGAGGAGGGAATATCTGGGCAAAGGTCAACCCGTCCGCGGCCAGGACGATGCCCTGTTTGCTTTCTCTTTCCGGCCAGGGGACAACGGACCGGGGACGGTCCAGTCCGCGGATGGTCCGCAGGACTGCCAGGTACATGGCCCGGATGCGCTCCATGGCCTTGTGTAGTTTGCTCAGAAACAACTCCACGGCCAACCCGGCGTTGTTTGCTTCGAACCCCAGGAGACGGGCGACACGGGGTTGCAGTTCCAGATGCAGCACGTCCGCCTTGCGGCCGACCGTTAGGTGCAGGGCCGTGCGGGTTTGGAGCAGAAATGTCACGTCCCGTTCCAGTTGGAGAACGTCCGCTTCAGAGAATGGCCCCGCCGGTTGAGTGGTTATTTGGTTCTTGCCCGGGGCCAAGCGCGGGATCGCCAGCCAAAGCAGGCCGTGGTAGTCCCGAAGGCCGCCGGGGCTGGTCTTGATATTGGGTTCCAGGAGATTTTCCGTCGCAAGGTCGAAAAAGAAATCCGCGTTTCGTTTTCGAGCTCCGCCCGAGAGTGCCTCTGAGAGTTCCCCCGAGACTTCCCCTGGAACTTCCTGCGCGGACTCCGCCGGATTGGAACCATGCGCTCCATGCCTGTCCCGACCACCAAGACTATCGGTCGCGATGGCTGTATCAGCCAGGAGTGCGAGGTCGTGGTGCGCGGCCAGTTCGATAAAGGCCTCGGCGAACCGATGCATCACGGGACGGCTTCCGGCCAGAAACCGCGTTGAAAGCAGGGCGGTGAAGGTCTTATGGTCTTCCTGGGCCAGGGTGAGACATTCCTGGAGGCCGCGAACCCCGTGCCCCAGATCCAGCCCCAGATCCCAGAGCGGGAGAAAGAGCTCTCGACAAAAAGGCCCGGCCGTTTCAGGCACGCTATCCTGGAACAGCACCAGCACGTCCAGATCGGAATAGGGGCACAGAGATTCCCGACCATATCCACCAACGCCCAGAACGACGAAAGAGTCAGCGAAAATCCGGCTTGTATCCTCGGTGGATTGCGTCAGGATTTCCGAAACCCTGGTCTGGAAGTAGCGGTCCGTAAGCCGGGACAAGCACACCGGAAAATCAGTTGGGACCAGCCCTTCGGCCAACGTGGCCCGCAAAAGATCGTCGCGCTCGCCGCGTAACCGAGCGACCGCGCTTTGTCGCGGCGCTGCATCGAGTGGAGGGGAATCGGAAGAATGAATGGAGGAAGAGTCGGGGGAAGGCGACATGGAATGCGTACCGCCGCGGAAAAAGTGAATGGCAACCGCTGAGCGGCGGGGACGGGTGGGGATGTTCGGCTAAAAGGCTTCGACTCTCTGCTCCAAAAAAACGGAGCCTTTACTGAAACCAACGCAGAATCGTGTCCAGAAGATAGCGGAAGATGCCGCCCTTGCTCACGGTGCGTAAGGCAACCAGAGGATGCTCGGCGATCAGGTCGTCTTGGAGATAAACACGCAACTCTCCCACGGGCTGACCGACCTCCACCGGAGCTTCAATCAGTTCCTGAAGAGCCATCTCCTGGCGAAGATTTTCCCGGCTGCCTCTGGGTATGGAGGCGTAAAACGTCGTTTCAACGCCCACGGGCAGGCGGGTCTCCGCTCCAAACCACAGCCGAGGTTCAACGAGAATGTCTCCGGGTTGTTGAATGGTCGCGGTTTCAAATTGCCGAAACCCCCAATTCAGCAGGGCCTGGGATTGGTCCGCCCGGGCCAGTCCGCCTTCACGGGAACTGGAAGCTTCGATGCCCATGACCACGGCCACCAATCGCATGTCGTCGCGTTGGGCCGAGGTCACCAGATTGTATCCGGCCGCCGAGGTCCAGCCGGTTTTCACGCCGTCCACCGAGGGGTCCCGGCCGAGAAGCAGGTTGCGGTTGTGCTGGGTGATGTTGTTGTAGGTGAAGCTGCGTTCCGAGTAGTAACCGTAATATTCCGGGAAGTTGATGATCAGCTCTCTGGCCAGGGTGACGATGTCTCGGGCGGAGGTGTACTGCGTCTGTTCGCTGGGCAGGCCGTGGCTGTTCTGGAATTGGGTGTCGTTCATGCCCAGGGCCAGGGCCTGGGCATTCATCAGGTCCACGAAGGCCGCTTCGGTTCCGGCGATCCGTTCGGCCAGGGCCACGCAGGCGTCGTTGCCGGACTGGACGATCATCCCCCGGATCAGGTCCTCCACGGAGACGTGGCTGCCCACGTCGATGTACATCCGGGACGCTCCGGTCATTCCGGTGCGCCAAGCCTGTTCGCTGACCGGTACGTTCTCGTCCAGGGTCAACTTGCCGGCTTGCAGTTCGCGGAAGACCAGGTAGGCGGTCATGATTTTGGTCAGGCTGGCCGGTTCCACGCGCTGATCCGCGTCTTTGTCCGCCAGGGTCGCGCCGCTGCGGGCGTCCATGAGAAAATAGTTGCGGGCCGTCAGCTCGGAGGGCGGGTTGATGTCCAGGCGGGCGTGGACCGACGCGGCCAAAAGCAGGAAAAGGAAAAAAAGAAAAGAAATACGGAGTAGTCGCATGATACGCCATCCTGGAAAAATGTTTTCAGTCAGATGATGCGGAGCCTGAGGTTGAGGCATCCGCAATATGCTTGGATGTCCTTGGGGCGGGGAGCACGGGAGGTCTATTCCGCTCCGTCGGCATGGGAGGTTCGCATCATTGAAAACAAAATTCAACCGTGAACTCGCCATGATCCGTGGTGAACGGGATGGCCATGATCGGCTCGGAGGAGATGTGATGGATGGTGTGGCCTTTGCCCATGATCACCGTGGGCGTGGCCGATTGGATGGTCAGACCGGTTTCGGCCAGAAGTTGTCGGGACTTCCCGGAAATCATGTTCGTGATTTCCCCCACGGCGTCCTTTGTGTCCGTGATGACGTCTTCAATGGCGTCGCCCAGCATGTTCTTGACCACCGCCAAGGCGCATTTTTGCGTGAAGGTCACGGAGATGGTCCCGCTCTTGTCCCCGGTCAGGCCGATCACGCCGGTAACATCGCCTTTGGCCATGCTGTCCTTCTTGACGTACGGCTTGCCCGCCACGGGGGTGATCATGGCCATGGTGGACAGAACTTCCGTTGTCGCCTTGATGAAGGACTTGGCGATTTCTATGCTCATGGATGGTGCTCCTGGATGGATTGGTGCCGGGCCGGCAACAAGCCACAAAAAAAAGTGTTGGCAATGTGATATATTGGCTAAAATATTTGCCGCAACAGGTCTTCTTCCGAACTCGGTCGCCCCGCGTCGCCGTTCTTTCGTGAGCTGGCCACCTGCTGGGGCTGGGTTCCGGAAACAAAGGGCAGCAGATAAGTTTCTCCCTCCCAGGCCGGTCCGGCCAACAGACCACTGCCGGCGTCGACCCGGGCCATGACCAGCCCGGGGGGAGGGGTGAAGTTTTGCGTGGGATACATGTTTTCCACCTCCTGGCGGTATGCCAGCCAAGCCGGAAGCGCGGCCCGCGAACCTGTCTCCAGGCGGCCCAGAGGGGCGAGTTGGTCAAAACCGATATACACCCCGGTCAGCAGATACGGGGTGTAGCCGATGAACCAAGCGTCGTGGTGGTTGTTGGTGGTGCCGGTCTTTCCGGCCACCGGGCGTCCCAGGGCGCGGGCCCGGCGCCCTGTCCCGTCGCGCACGGCCTCCTCCAGCATGTTGGTAATGATGTATGCGTTCTGGGGGGATATGGCCGGAGTGGCGTGGACTTCGTTTTCCAACAGCACTTCACCCCAGGCCGTATGCACGGAGAGAATGGTTCGGGGTTCGACCGTGGAGCCGTCCCGGGCAAATGCGGAGAACGCTTGGCACATATTGACCAGATTGACCGGGATGGAACCGAGGCTGACGGAGAGGTCGGGGGTGAAGTCGCCTTGGAGGCCGAGTTCCCGAGCTCGTGCGATAATGTTGGTGATGCCCACGGACTGGGCCACCCGGATGGTGACCAGGTTTCTGGATTTGACCAGGGCGGTCCGGAGGAGGGTCGGGCCGTAAAATCGGCCCTCGAAATTTTCCGGTTTCCATGTGTCGCTGGTCGCGGCGTCCGTAAAGACGATGGGCGCGTCCATCACGATGGATGCCGCCGTGTAGCCGTGATCCAGGGCCGCGGAATAAACGATGGGCTTGAACGTGGAACCGGGTTGGCGAACGGCCTGGGTGGCTCGGTTGAAGTGGCTGCGCTGAAAGCTGTAGCCTCCGACCAGGGCCAGGACATCGCCGGTCAGCGGATCGATGGAGGCCAGAGCGCCCTCCACGGTGGGTTCCTGCTCCAGGGCGAGTTCCCACTTCCTGCCCAGCAAGGCCTGGGCGATATCATCGGCCTGCTCGCCGTTCTCCGCTTCCAAGTCCAGGGCCAGTTCGTCCAGGCTCTCGTTCTCCATGGGAAGCAACGAGGCCCACACAACGTCGCCGACCTCCAAGACGCGTTGAGCGTCCCGGATCGGCGGAACATCTTCCGGAGCTCGGGCCGGGTTTGGAGTTCGTGCCCAGCCCATGGCCGCGACGTCCAGCCATCCATGATACGGACCGAAGCGGACATATGCGCCGTCGGCACGCACGTCCGTGACCAGGGCCCGAATCCAGTCGCCGCTCAGCACGGCGTCCATGTCCACATGCTGGTTCTGTAAAAAAATATCCGCCGCCGCGCCGGTCAGCCGTTCGATGGGGCCGCGCCAGCCTTGGCGCTTGCCCAGGGCGATCAGCTCGGAGCGCATGGCCTGTTCCGCCGCGATCTGGTGGCGCAGGTCCACCGCGGTCCGGACTTTCAGTCCGCCGGTGTAGACCTTTTCCTCTCCGTACTTGGCGACCAAATCCCGGCGGACTTCTTCCAGGTACCAGGACCCGCGTTGCCAGGAGGGGTCGCTTCCGCTGTCGAAGACCAACTGTTGTTCCAGGGCCGCCGAATACTCTGCCGGGGAAATCCATCCCAGGGCCAGCAGACGATCCAACACATAGACTTGCCTGGATCTGGCCCCGGCGGCGTTGCGCAACGGATTGTTCAAGGAAGGCGCCTTGGGCAGACCGGCCAGCAGGGCCACCTCGGCCAAATCCAGCTCATGGGCGTGTTTGTTGAAGTAGGTCCTGGCCGCGGCTTCGATGCCGTAGGCCCCGGCGCCGAAGAATATCTGGTTCAGATAGATGGTCAGGATTTCGTCCTTGGTCAGGTAGCGCTCCAGCCGGTAGGCCAGAATGGCTTCCTTGAGCTTGCGCTCATAGCTGCGTTCCGGAGTGAGCAGCAAAGACTTGATCACCTGCTGGGTGATGGTGCTGCCGCCCTGAACGATGCCCCGAGCCTGGATATTGCGGATCAAAGAGCGCATGATCCCTGAGATGTCGATGCCCTCATGTTGATAGAAATTGCTGTCCTCGGCGGCCAGGAAGCTCTGGACGACGTGGGGGGGCAAGTCGGAGGATTCCACCAGAAAACGACGCTCGTTGTAGAAGTAGCCCAAGACTTCGCCGTCCTGGGCCAGCACCGTGGTAACCAATGACGGGTTGTAGTCCGTGATTTTCTTGAAGCTGGGCAGGTCCCGCGCGGCCCAAACATACAGTCCAAGGAGGCCTCCGGCCCCGGCCAGGACCAGAAAAACCACCAGTATAAGGCCAATGATCAACAGTTTACGCATTATCTTGGTCTCGGTTCATCCGCGAAGAGCCCCCAGGCGGTCAGCAAGGAGTCGTGCAAGGAACGCAGGGCGGATGGATCGGTCTTGAACAGGGCGAGAAGCCCCGAAGTTGACGAACAGGTGTTCACGGCCAGGCATTCCGGCGAGGTCAACGTGAACAGCTTGGAATGAATAAACCAGAATGGATAGAGTCGGCAATAATAGGGACGGTCCGTCACGGGCAGAACGCAGCCGTTTTGGTCGAGAAAAATACAGCTTCCGTCAGTGGTTACCGACAAACGATAGTGGGTGTTCCGGGATGGATAGAGCTTTTGGATTTCTTCGCGACGGCCTGGAAACAGCTTATGCACGGCCCGTAAAAAACTTTCGGAATTGGGCTCCTCGACGCATGCCGGAACACCGGGCTCCAAAGCGTGGGGCTCCAGCCGCAAGCGTTCTTCCGGGCTGATGGGGATGCACGAGGCCTCCATCCCGGGAATGATCCGGCAACAGGTCGGAAACTTCTCGGCGCATCGGCCGCAAATGTCGACTGGTTCAGACTGGGTATTCATTGAATCTTTTTGAGCAGACGCACGTATGGGCTCACCCGGCAAATTTGACGCCTCCCTTGCCCAGCAGGTCGTGCAGATGGACCATGCCCTGGAGTCGGCCCGCGGCGTCCACCACGGGCAGAACCGTAATGGCGGCGGATTCCATGACGTCCAGGGCCAGGGCGGCGGTCTGGTCCGGAGAGACGCTGCGCGGGGATTTGGTCATCACCGCGTCCACCGCGATCGCCGGGTCAAGCCGCTCCTGGCAGACCAGCCGCCGGACGTCGCCATCCGTGAGAATGCCCGTGAGACGGCCTTGGTCGTCCACCACGGCCACCGTGCCCAGGCCGCCGGAGTTCAACGCGGTCAGGGTCTGGGCCAGGGCGACTCCGGAGCGGACCACTGGAAGATTTTTCCGATGCATGACGTCCTGGATCAGCAGCCGCAACCGCTGCCCCAGGGTGCCGCCCGGGTGGCAGCGCCGAAAGGCGCAGGCGTCGAAGCGCTTCCAGTGAATCAGGCAGACGGCCAGGGCGTCGCCCACGGCCAGGGCCGCGGTGGTGCTGGCCGTGGGGGCCAGTCCCAGTGGGCAGGCCTCCTTGGGCACGGCGACCTTGATCACGATATCGCTCAACCCGGCCAGGGAGGAGTGCTCGTTGCGGGTCAGGGCCACGACGCGCACTCCCAGGGAGCGCAGGGTGGGCAGAATGGCGTTCAACTCGTCGGTTTCGCCGCTGTTGGAGATGGCCAGGGCCACGTCTTCGGGACGGATCATGCCCAGGTCGCCGTGGGCCCCTTCCACGGGATGCAGAAAAAAGGCCGGAGTGCCGGTGCTGCTCAGGGTGGCCGCGATCTTGCGGCCCACGAGGCCGGACTTGCCCAGGCCGATGACCACGACCCGTCCGGAGCATTCGGCCAGGGTTTCCAGGGCGTCCAGAAAGCCCCGGCCCAGGTCGTCGCGTACGGCGACCAGGCCGGCAATCTCCACGTCCAGGACTTCCCGACTCAGGGCCAGCCAGTCGCGGGCCGGTGCCTGGGATGGTGGGGGAGACAGGGCTTGATGTGCAGCCTGGGGCGGAACCTGGGTCATCGCCGTCCTCCGGAGGTTATCCGCAACACTTGTCTTCCAGGCACATCTTGGAGCAGGCGGGATCCACGTCCAACGGATAGCGTCCGTCGAAGCAGGCCAGACAATAGCCCATGTCCTTGCCGGCCGAGGTCAGCAGGCCGTCGATGCTCAGGTAGTGCAGGCTGTCCAGGCCGATGTAGCGGGCGATGTCCGGGACCGGATGGTTGGAGGCGATCAGTTCTCCCTTGGAGGAAAAGTCGATGCCGAAATAGCAGGGGTGCCGGATGGGCGGGCAGCTGACCCGCATGTGGATCTCCCGAGCTCCCAGCTCGCGCAGCTTTTTGACCCTGGTCCGGATGGTCGTGCCGCGAACGATGGAGTCTTCGATGATCACCAGGCGCTTGTTCTTGATCAGCGAACGGACCGGGTTGAGTTTGACGCGCACGCCGAAGTCCCGCATGTCCTGGGAGGGCTGGATGAAGGTCCGGCCGATGTAGTGGTTGCGGATCATGGCCAGTTCGAAGGGCATGCCCGAGGCTTGGGCGTAGCCCACGGCGGCGTACATCCCGGAGTCCGGGAACGGCATGATGAAGTCCGCGTCCACGGGGGCTTCCTGGGCGAGAAGCTCGCCCATTCTCTTGCGGGCCGCGTAGACCTCCCGACCGAAGACAAACGAGTCCGGCCGCGCGAAATAGACCAACTCGAAGATGCAGGACTTGGAGGGCGCGACCTCGGCGAAGCGCCGTGAGCTGAGACAGCGATCCTCAATGATCACCATTTCCCCGGGCTCGATGCAGCGCAGGTATTCCGCCTCCAGCAGGTCAAAGGCGCAGGTTTCCGAGGCCACCACGTAGGCGTCGCCCATCCGGCCCAGGGACAAGGGGCGGAAACCCAGGGGGTCGCGCAGGGCGATGAGCTTGTTGTTGGCCAGGATGACCAGCGAATAGGCCCCCTGAATCCGAGAGCAAGCCAGGGCGATGGCTTCTTCCAGGCTTTTGCCGTTCAGGTTGCGGGCGATCAGGTGAACGATGACTTCGCTGTCCATGGTGGTCTGGAAGATCGATCCTTGCTCTTCCAATTCCTGACGCAGGGTCTGGGCGTTGACCAGGTTCCCGTTGTGACCGATGGCCAGACGGTATTCCCCGAAGCGGACCATGAAGGGCTGGGCGTTGCGCAGCAGGGAGGCCCCGGTGGTGGAGTAGCGGATGTGACCCACCGCGGTGGAGCCCTTGAGTTCCTTGCCCAGGTGGCGCTCGTTGAACACGTCGGCCACCAGGCCCATGCCCCGCTGCTCGCGAATCTTGGTCCCATCCCAGGTTACGATGCCGGCGCTTTCCTGGCCGCGATGCTGCAGGGCGTACAGTCCGAAATAGGCCATTCTGGCCGCCTCCGGATGCCCGGAAATGCCGACGAGTCCGCAGTATTCTCGTTTCATTGAGCGTGTTCCTGAAAAGTGTGTCGGTGTGTTTTCGGCAATTTTTCGGAAATCCACATGGTCACCATGGCTTCCGTGGAGACCCCGAGGATTTTTGATTGATCAGCCATTGATGCAATCATCCAACTCGGAAAGGAAAAGGAAACGGTCTGTTTTTCCAAGCCTGGCCTTGATGCTTGAGAGAATTCGAGAAAATCGGAAATATCTTCTCCATCATCGAAACGTCGATCAAATTCATCGGCTTTCAGCATAGTGTTCTCGCTCATGAGATTCACCCACGATGATACTCCTGCAAACTCTTCACTTCCATGCCCCGGCCTTTGAGTTCCTGGAGGGCCTGGGCCATGGCTTTGGCTCCGGCCAGGGTGGTGGTGTAGGGGATGCCGTAGAGCAGGGTGGTTTGCCGGATGGAGGAGGAGTCGTGCACGGTTTTCTTCCCGGAGGAGGTGTTGATCACCAGGTCGATGGCCTTGTTTTTGATATGGTCCACCACGTGGGGACGGCCCTCGTGGACCTTGAAGACGTGCTCCGCGCTGAGGCCGTGTTGCTGGAGCAGGCCGGCGGTGCCCTTGGTGGCCAGGATGCGGAAGCCCAGTTCCTGGAATATTTTGGCCACGGGAAGCACCTCCTGCTTGTCCGCGTCGTTCACGGAGATGAACACCGTGCCGGATTCGGGCAGGCGTTGGCCCGCGGCGAGTTGGCTCTTCATGAAGGCCAGGCCGAAGCTCTCGTCAATGCCCATGACCTCCCCGGTGGAGCGCATTTCCGGGCCCAGGAGCACGTCCACGCCGGGAAAGCGGCGGAACGGAAACACGGATTCCTTGACCGAGATGTACTTCAGCGGAACCTGGGCCGGGATGCCCAGATCCTTCAGTTTTTGCCCGAGCATGATCCGGGTGGCCAGTTTGGCCAGGGGCAGGCCGGTGGCCTTGCTCACGAAGGGCGCGGTGCGCGAGGCCCGGGGGTTGACCTCCAGAATGTAGATCGTCCCGTCCTGGACCGCGAACTGGATGTTCATCAGTCCGATCACGCCCAGTTCACGGGCCAGGGCCTCAGTCTGGCGACGGATCTCGGCGATGATTGCCTCGGGCAGGGTGTGCGGAGGCAGGACGCAGGCCGAGTCGCCGGAGTGGATTCCGGCTTCCTCGATATGCTCCATGATCCCGGCCACCAGCGTATCCCGGCCGTCGCTGAGGGCGTCCACGTCCACTTCAATGGCGTGTTGCAGGAATTTGTCGATGAGAATGGGGTGGCCGGGGCAGACCTGGGCCGCCTGGGTGAAGTAGGAGCGCAACTGCGCCTCGTCAAAGACGATCTCCATGGCCCGTCCGCCGAGGACGTAGGAAGGCCGGACCACCACCGGGTAGCCGATGCGTCCGGCAATGACGATGGCCTCGTCCGGGGTCATGGCCGTGCCGTTGGCCGGTTGGCGCAGATTCAGCTTCTGAAGCAGGGCCTGAAAGCGTTCCCGGTCCTCGGCCCGGTCGATGCTGTCCGGGCTGGTACCCAGGATGGGCACGCCGGCGCGCATCAGGGGCACGGCCAGGTTCAGCGGCGTCTGGCCGCCGAACTGGACGATCACGCCCTCGGGCTGTTCCGTCTCCACGATGTTCAGCACGTCCTCGAAGGTCAGGGGCTCGAAATAGAGCCGGTCCGAGGTGTCGTAGTCCGTGCTCACGGTTTCGGGGTTGGAATTGACCATGATCGATTCCACGCCCATTTCCCGCAGGGCATAGGAGGCGTGGACGCAGCAGTAGTCGAATTCGATGCCCTGGCCGATGCGGTTCGGACCGCCGCCCAGAATAACCACCTTGCGCCCGTTGCTGCCTTGGGCGCCGGCCCGGGTCTCGCTTTCCTGCTCGTAGGTGGAATAGTAATAGGGCGTGTAGGCCTCAAACTCCGCGGCGCAGGTGTCCACCAGCTTGTAGGTGGGCAGGATGCTCAACTCCTGGCGCAGTTTGCGGATGTCCGTCTCGGCCCGCTTCCAGACCGCGGCCAACTGGGCGTCGGAAAAGCCCATCTCCTTGGCTCGGCGCAGGATGTCCGCCATGTTCGGGTTGGCGGCGGAGAGGTTCTCGGCCAGGGCGAACTGCTTCAGCTCGTTCTCAAAGACGACGATCTCCGCGATCTGGCGGATGAACCAGGGATCAATGCCCGTGGCCTCCACGATTTCGGCTTCGCCGAGTCCGGCTACCAGGGCCTGGCGCAGAACGAACAGCCGCTTGGAGTGGGGCAGGCGCAGCCCGCTGAGAATGGTTTCATGGTCCGGGACGGACTGGGAAAGATCCGAGCTGAGCCCCGTGACTCCGACTTCCAGGGAACGCATGCCTTTTTGCAGGGCTTCCTTGAAAGTCCGACCAATGGCCATGGTCTCGCCCACGCTTTTCATGGATGTGGTCAGATAGTCCTGGGAGCCGGGAAATTTCTCGAAGGTGAACCGGGGGATCTTGATCACGCAGTAGTCGATGGCCGGCTCGAAGGAGGCCATGGTTTCCCGGGTGATGTCGTTGGGCAGTTCGTCCAGGGTGTAGCCCACGGCCAGCTTGGCCGCGATCTTGGCGATGGGGAAGCCGGTGGCCTTGGAGGCCAGGGCTGAAGAGCGGGACACCCGGGGGTTCATCTCAATGACCACCAGGTCGCCGTTTTGCGGATTGACCGCGAACTGGACGTTGGACCCGCCGGTCTCCACGCCGATCTCGCGCATGATGGCCAGGGAGGCGTTGCGCATCCGCTGGTATTCGGCGTCGGTCAGGGTCTGGGCCGGGGCCACGGTGATGGAGTCCCCGGTATGCACGCCCATGGGATCCAGATTTTCGATGGAGCAGATGATCACGGAGTTGTCGTTCTTGTCCCGCATCACCTCCAGCTCGAATTCCTTCCAACCCAGGACGGACTCTTCCAGCATCACCTCGGTCTTCATGCTGGCGGTCAAGCCCTGTTCGGCCAGGGCTTCAAGGTCTTCCTGGTTGTAGGCCACCCCGCCGCCGGTGCCGCCCAGGGTGAAGGCCGGACGGACAATGATCGGAAAGCTGATCTCCCGGGCCGCTTGGCGGACCTGCTCCATGTTCCGGGCGATCAGGCTTTTGGGAACGTTCAGGCCGATGTTGTGCATGGCCTGGCGAAATTCTTCCCGGCTTTCGGCCTTGCGAATAGCCTCCTGCGTCGCGCCGATGAGTTCCACGCCGTACTGGTCCAGGACCCCGGACTCGGCCAGGGCCAGCCCCGTGTTCAGACCGGTTTGACCACCCAGAGTGGGCAACAGGGCGTCCGGACGCTCCCGGGCGATGATCTTGGCCACCACTTCCGGATCAATGGGTTCGATGTAGGTTTTATCGGCCAATTCCGGATCGGTCATGATCGTGGCCGGATTGGAATTGACCAGAATGACCTCGTAGCCCTCTTCCTTCAGGGCTTTGAGGGCCTGGGTCCCGGAATAATCGAATTCGCAGGCCTGACCAATGACGATGGGGCCGGAGCCGATGAGCAGAATGCGGCGAAGATCGGTTCGTTTGGGCATGTTGGAATGTCTCGAAAACGGGTTCTTGGGGTGGTGGCGAAATGAATGGACCTGGAACGGGAACGCGTCGCGCCGTGACCTTAGGCCGTCCGGTTTGGACTGTTCGCCGAGCCGGTCACGATACAGCGGCGCGTGGATCAACCGTTCGGTCGTTTACAAGAGAGCGCCTGTAAACGCAAACACAACGGCATTTCAGGCTTGGAAAAATAAGACATTCAGTGTCATTTCTTTTTGTCGCCCCTCGTGTTAAGATTGTTAAAAAAATCACGTGACCTGTCGATAAGGCTGAAACAAAAAGAGTTTATCACGACGCTTCGTCAAATGCGGCGGCGTTCGCGAGACACGACGGCGCGGAGTTCGGACGATCGGGCCATGGACTTTTCATGTCGTTGGCGGCGTCCCGCCACGACAAACATGCGCGGAGGCAGGATGGCACAGGAGAACCTCGTTCAAAAAGGTCCGGAAGCGGAACTGCTGCAATTGGTCACCTTCCACATCGGGGAAGAGGAATTCGGCGTGGAGATCCTCAAGGTCCAGGAGATCATCCGGATGATGGGCATCACCAGGGTGCCCAAGGCCCCGGATTTCGTGGAAGGAGTGATCAACCTGCGGGGCAAGGTCATTCCGATCATCGATCTGCGCAAGCGCTTTGGAATGACGACCCAGGAGCACGACAAGCACACCCGGATCATCGTCATCGAAATCAACAACGTCATCGTCGGCTTCGTGGTGGATTCGGTTTCCGAAGTGCTGCGCATCCCGGCGAATACGGTGGAACCGCCCCCGGCCATCATCTCGGGGATCGAATCCGAATACATCAACGGAGTGGGCAAGCTGGCCGACAGGTTGTTGATCCTGTTGGACCTGGATCGCCTGTTGAGCAGGGGCGAACAGAGCATGCTGGCCGGCATTTAGGTTGTTTCCGGCCTGAAGCGCGTTGGTTCGAATAGCCGCTCACGTAACGAAACAGAAGGAGACCGAGGCAATGAAGAACATGACCATTCGAATGAAGCTGATCATCGCGGGGGTGGTGGCGACCATCATTCCCCTGGTGCTTATCGCGGGGATAGCCATGTGGAAGGCCGAGCAGGCCGAGGAGATCGCGGCGCACGCGGTGGAGCAGCTCGCAAGGAATCAGAACGAGGGCGTCGTGTCCGGGGTCGTGGCCATGGTCACCAGCATGCAGGAAGTGCTGGAGCAAAAGACCATCAGCGACCTGAACGTGGCCCGGGACATTTTGCGCCGGACCGGCCGGGTGCATTTCGCGGAGGCCACCGTGCAATGGCGGGCGATCAATCAATTTTCCCGTGAAGAGACAAATATCCGCCTGCCGAGGATGATGGTCGGCGACACCTGGCTGGGCCAGAACGCCAACGTGGACCGCTATTCGCCGATTGTCGACGACACCCGGGAACTGGTGGGCGGCACCGCCACCATTTTTCAACGCATGAACGAGGCCGGAGACATGCTCCGGGTGAGCACCAACGTCCAGACCCTGGACGGAAACAGGGCCATCGGCACCTACATTCCGGCGCGCAACCCGGACGGGACCCCCAACCGGGTCTTGGAGCGCGTGCTGTCCGGACAGCGTTTTATCGGTCGGGCCTTTGTGGTCAACGCCTGGTATGTCACGGCCTATGAGCCGATTATGGACGATGGCGGCAGGGTCGTGGGCGTGTTGTATGTCGGAGTGCCGGAAGAAAGCGCCGAGAGTCTGCGTCGACAGATCATGGAGATCACGGTGGGCGAGACCGGCTATGTGTTCGTGGTCGACTCCAAAGGCCAATATATCATTTCCCACCATGGCGCACAGGACGGCGAGAACATCTGGGAGGCCCGGGACGCCGGCGGCAGGTTGTTTGTTCAAGAAATGATCGCCAGAGCCAAGGCCTTGAGAACCGGGGAATTCGCCGAAGACCGCTATCCCTGGAAAAATCCGGGGGAAGCCGAAGCCCGGATGAAGACCGTCAGCATCGCTTACTTTGCGCCTTGGGACTGGATTATCGGCGCGGGAACTTTCGACGAGGAAATTTTTCAGGATGTGGAATTGATCAGGACCACGAACAGCCAGGGCCGGATGGTCATTTGGAGCGTTCTCGCGGCGACCCTGATCGCCGTGGTGGCCTTATGGCTGCTGCTGGCCTCCCGGATTACCGGACCCATCAATCGTTTGATGAAGTACGCCGAAGCCGTGGCCGGTGGAGACCTGCACGCCCAGTCCAACATTGATCAACAGGACGAGGTCGGGAAGCTGAACCGGAGCATTCAATCCATGGTCGGCACCTTGATCGAAAAAATGGAAGAGGCCGACGTCAAGGCCAAGGAGGCGGAGCAGAAGGCCGAGGAATGCAACCTGGCCACTCAGGAGGCCGAGGAAGCCAAACGCCAAGCCGAACAAGCCCAACGCGACGGGATGCTCCAGGCCGCCGGACGCATTGAAGGCGTGGTGGAACAGGTCGGATCGGCCTCCGAACAGTTGGCGGCTCAGGTGGAGCAGGCCAGCCGGGGCGCGGAAGAGCAGCGCTCCCGCACCGGCGAAACGGCCACGGCCATGGAAGAGATGAACGCCACGGTTCTGGAGGTTGCCAAGAACGCCTCCCAGGCCGCCGAGGCCTCGGATATGGCCCGGACCAAGGCCGTGAACGGCGCGGACGTGGTCAGCGCCTCGGTCGCCGCCATCAACAAGGTTCAGCGGCAGGCCGGAGAAATGAAAAACAATCTCAGTCAACTGGGACAGCAGGCCGAACAGATCGGACGGATCATGAACGTGATCGAGGATATCGCGGATCAGACCAACCTCCTGGCCCTGAACGCGGCCATCGAGGCGGCCCGGGCCGGGGACGCTGGACGCGGCTTCGCCGTGGTGGCCGACGAGGTCCGCAAGCTGGCGGAAAAGACCATGAACGCCACCAAGGAAGTGGGCGACGCCATTTCCGCCATCCAGCAGGGCACCAGGAACAACATCCAGGGCATGGATCAGTCCGTGGCCGCCATTGAGGAAGCCACGCAACTGGCCAACAAGTCGGGCGAAGCCCTGAAGGAAATCCTGGCCCTGGCCGAACAGGCCGCTGACCAGGTCCGGTCCATCGCCACGGCCGCGGAACAGCAGTCCGCCACCAGTGAGGAGATCAATCGCGGCGTGGAGGACATCAACCGCATCGCCTCGCAAACCAGCGAGGTCATGAACCAGTCCGCCGAAGCCGTGTCCGAACTGGCCAGGCAAGGAAACGAGCTGCGGGAGCTGGTCCGGCAGCTGAAAGAAGCTTGATGCGCAGGGACTGTTTCTTCGCGGTCGTCAAAAGGCGACCGCGAAGGAACGGTTCGCGACGCCGTCATACTTGAGATTCATCCGGCTGGAAGGTATCGCCCGATCGGCGACGTTCCAGTCGGATGAATCTTTTTTGAACTCCAAAAACCAACGACATGCCCGAACCTTCTCTCACGGCGCGCCGATTCGGCGCTCGTCTGCGCTATTTGCGAACCTTGCGGAACATGACGCAAGCGGAATTGGCCGACAAGGTCGGATTGAGTCTGCGTCAGATCAGCCGCATCGAACAGGGATCGTCCTCACCGTCCTTCGCGGTGTTGGAAAAATTCGGCCAGGTGCTGGACGTCAGCATGGTCAGTCTGTTTCTGTTTCCCGATCAGGACTCTCCTGGTCGTTCCCCGGCCTCGCAAAAAATCCCTTTCATGGAGGAGGATCGTCCCTGGGTCATGGATATCCGTACGCCCGCGAGGATCGGCGTATGGAGCCTGGAGGTCGGTTCGGGAAAGACGCGCTGGTCCGCGTCGGTTTTTGAACTTCTGGGGTATCCGCCCTTTTCCGTCAAACCGACGTTGAAACGCTTTCTGAAGCATGTTCGCCCGGATCAGTGCGACGAAGCACGGATTTTTTTTGAGGAGGCCGGGCAAGGGCGTGGCCGCCATATACTGGTCCAAGTGGACACCAAATCCCTGGGGCCGCGGACCGTTTCCATTCATGTGGACAAAGGCCGTGTGGAGAAAGGTCTTGAAGAAAAGAATGCAATGCGGTCGGAGACGGGTCGAGAGATGCTGTTGATTCTTCAGGACGTCACGGACGTGACGGCCATGGCTGGAACGTTGATGCAGAACCAGCAGGAACTGGAAGAGCATGTCCGGGTGCGAAACAAGGACCTGGCTCTGGCCCTGGATAATTACAAGCGGGAGACCGAGGAAAAGGCGAAGGCCGAGTATCATCAACGCATCTGGGGGCTGATGGTGCGCAACTCCCAGGACGCCCAGGCTTTTGTCGACCATTCCGGGACCATCGTCGTGGTCAATGAGGCGTATGAACAGCTTGTCGGCGTGTCCGCGGACGAACTTCACGGTACCTGCTACGCCGACTTTCTCCGTCAATTCTGGGGAGATGAGTTTTTTGAGAAGGAAATCCGCCTCCACCTTGATCGGGCCTTGCTGCGAGGCGCCAAGGCCCAACGCGAAGGATGGGTGGATTATGGTCGCGGGCCGCGGTTCGTGAAGCGGACTTACGTGCCGTGCCGACGCGACAGGGATATCGTGGGCGTAGTCGTCACGATTCACGACGTCACGGACGTCATGACGATCCAGGAACAACTGCGCCATACCGAGGCGGCCCTGCGGGCCAAGATTCAGGAACTGGACTGTTTTTTCTCGATTTCCCAGGACTTGTTGGCGATCAAACATAAAAACGGTTCCATTCTGCGGCTCAGCCCGGCCTGGGAGCATCTCCTCGGCTACCCTCGGAGCGAACTGGAAGGCTACAAGTACCTCCGGTTCATTCACCCGGCGGACCAGACGGACAGCGTCGCCACCTTCGAAAAGCTGGCCACCGCCAAATACGTGCGGTCCTTCATCAACAGATATTGCGCCAGGGACGGCGGCTACCGAACCATTGAATGGAATCTCCAGGTTATGGGTGATCTCGTCTACGCCGTGGGCAGGGACGTCACCGTCCGCAAGCAGGACGAGGACGCGTTGCAGCAACGGGATCTGCTTCTGGAACTGGCGGCGACGACCGCGCTGAAGCTGCTGCGCTCGTCGAGTCCGGAACGGAAGCTTCCGGACATTTTGGCTCAGTTGGGTCTGCGCACGAACACGGACCGCGTCTACATCTTCAAAAATCACCAGGACGAACCCACCGGAAAGCTGTTGTCCAGCCAGATTCTGGAATGGTCCAGATCCGGCGTGACCCCGCAGATCGACAATCCGATGCTGCAAAATGTTCCGCTTTGCGATCTGACCCCGCGCTGGGTGCGGGAAATGAATGCGGGGAACTCCATCATGGGATTCGTGCAGGATTTTTCGGAACAGGAAAAGCTCATTCTGGAGGCCCAGGAGATTCAAAGCCTGTTGGTGGTTCCGATTCAGGTGGAGGATCGCTTCTGGGGCTTTCTCGGGTTCGACTCCGTGCGCACGCCCAGGATATGGTCGGCGGCCGAGGAAAGCGTGCTGCGCATCGTGGCCGCGGCCATCGGCGCCGCCATGCCGAGAAATATTTGCTAGTTCTTCCCTGGCCGCTCGCCCCTCAATGAGCCGTTTTTTTTCTCCCGCCGGATAAGGATTTTTTCTACACTCGGATCAAGCTTGGGCGCCCCGTCGGCTCGTCCTGGAGCGGCGAGGGCCATTTCGGGCCTTTCGAAATCAAACGTTCTTTGTTATGCAAAGCAATTTCGATTTCCGGACGCCGACGCGCTTCTCGAATCAGGCTGCTCGGAGGCGACCCGCTTCTTCCAGTCGTCGAGATCGAATGAATCCAGCATCGGACTGAGGCGTTACCCTGGATGTGCTGGATCGTTACTATGTTTGCCACCATGTATCTGCTCAGCACATTTTGTATCCGCCCTTGCTCCGGCAATCGGAGTCGGGGTCGCTATCGGAATCGGAATCGAAACAGGAAAAATTTTGAACGCTTCCCAGCGTTTTCGATCCCGATACCGATCCCGACTCCGACCCTGACAACGGCATTACTCTGTGCTGAATAGTTACGCCACCATAACCTTTGATACAGCGATGCCCCAAAAAATTCTGATCGTGGACGACGAGGCGCACCTTCGAATGCTGCTGGAACAGACCCTGGAAGATCTGGTCGAGGAAAACGGCGTTGAATTGTTGACCGCCTCGGATGGTCGCGAGGCGGTGGAGATGATTCGCGAGCACCGTCCGGACCTGGTTTTCCTGGACGTGATGATGCCCCATATGAATGGGCACGAGGTCTGCGAACAGGTGGCCCGGGACGAGCATTTACGCGACCTGCCTATCGTCCTGCTCACGGCCAGGGGCCAGGATCTGGATCGTCGTCGGGGACTGGAGCTGGGAGCGTGCCGGTACATGACCAAACCCTTTGACCCTGACGATATACTGGAACTGGCCAGGCAATTGCTGGCTTTGGAGTAGCCATGCCCGAGCACCCACCGGAGAGAATCATGCCGACCCATGTCTATTCCATTGAATCGGATCAACCGTTGCGGGCCGCCGTGACCCTGATGCGGGAGAAAAACATTTCCTGTTTGCCGGTGCTGCGCGGCGGCGTGGCCGTGGGCATCCTCACCGAACGGGATCTGGTGCGGATCGTCCTGAATACCGGGCTGGACCTTGAAGGCTATCTGGTCCGGGACGTGATGAGTTCCAGGGTGGTCGTCGCCTCGGAGCATGACGATCTCTACGAAATCTATTCTCGAATGTGCGGCAACCGCATCCGGCACCTGGTGCTCACCGATGATCGGGAAGCCGTGGCGGGAGTCAAGACCTTCACGGACCTGATGTCCGGTCTGGGTCGAGAGTACCTGGCGGAAATCAAGACCGTGGGCGACGTGATGACCAGGGATGCCGTCACCGCGTCACGAGAGGACACCGTGCGCTCGGTGCTGAATCTGATGCTGGAGCACGGCATCAGCTGCGTTCCGGTGGTGGAGCACGGACGCGCCGTGGGCATTCTTACGGAACGGGACTTGAGCCGGTTGACCACGTCGGACGCGTCCGCCCTTCTGAGTCCGGTGAGCGATGTGATGAGCAAGCCGGTGCATGCCGTGTCCGGGGAAATGTACGCTTTTGAGGCCGTGGCGGCGATGAACGATTTCGGGGTGCGTCACCTTGTGGTCAACGACGCCGACGGTCTCCTGATCGGTCTGATCACGCAAAGCGACATGGTGGCCACGCTGATCAAGCGTCACGCCAACCTGGAATTCATGGTCCGCAAACGGACCCGGCAGTTGACCAGAAAAAGCGAGGAACTGGAGTTTTCCAATCAACAGTTGCGGCACCTGGATGAGATCAAGTCCGCGTTTTTATCCTCGGTGTCCCACGAGTTGCGTACTCCTCTGACCTCCCTGCTGGGGTTCGCGAAGATCACGGGCAAGACGTTTTCCCGCCATTTCGGACCACTGGTTCAGGAAGACGACAAACTGCGCGCCCAGGCCGCCAAGATTCTCGGCAATCTCGACATCCTCGTCCACGAGGGCGAACGGATGGCTCGGTTGATCAACGATTTTCTGGATCTGACCAAGATCGAGGCCGGTCGGGTGGACTGGCAGGACAAGCTGGTCCATGTCGCCGATTTCGTGTTCCATGCCGGCCATTCCCTGCAGGGCCAGTTCGAGGCCAAGGAGAACCTGGAACTGCGCATTCTGGTGGAGGACGATCTGCCCATGGTCTTTGTGGACGTGGACAGGATGCTCCAGGTGATGATCAATCTGCTGAGCAACGCGGCCAAGTTTACGGACCGGGGCAGGGTGACCGTGGAAGCCCTGAACGTGGACAACCAGTTCGTGGAAATTCGAGTGGCCGATACCGGGATGGGCATCCCCGAGTCCGAGCTGAGCAAGGTCTTTGACAAGTTCCACCAAATGGAGCAGCGCGGCCAGGGGCAGGAGGTCAAGGGGACCGGTCTGGGGTTGGCCATTTGTAAGGAAATCGTGGAACACTACCGAGGACGGATCTGGGTGGAGTCCGAGGTGGGCCGGGGCAGTTGCTTTAAATTTCGCCTTCCGGCGGCCGGCCCGAAATCCCGCGAGCGGTTCCCCGAGCCGATCGTTCAGGCGTCTCCAGTAACCACGGCCCAAGAGGCTCCGTTGGTAATGGCCGTGGACGACAGCCCGGCCATCCGGGAGTATCTGGATCAGCTCTTCGTGGACGAGGGCTTCCGGGTGGTCACCGTGCCCGACGGGGTGACGGCCTTGCGGGTGGCCGAGGAAGTCCTGCCCCAGTGCATAATCATGGACCTGATGATGCCCGGAATGGATGGCGGCGAGGTCATCCGGCGACTGCGGGAGAACCCGGTCACCAAGGACATTCCGGTGGTTATCCTTTCCGCCTATCCGCATCGACGCTCCAGTGGGGAGGACGCGGCCTTGGCCAAGCCCGTGGACGAGAGCATGCTGGTGCAAACCGTCCGGGGACTGATCCGCGGCGGGCGGATCAAGGGGCGCAAGTGCATTTTGGTTCCCAATGCCAAACCGGAAGGCAACATGCTGATGATTGCCGCCGGAAAGTTGCGCTATGTCCGGCCCGAGGAGTTGGCCGATCGTTTTTCGGACAAGTTCGCGGGCACGGTATACCTGCCCGGACGAGGGGCCCAGCCCCCCGAAGTGATTGGGGCCATCTCCAGAATCAACGACGTGCTGATCATGATCCTGCCCGAAGAACAGGAGGCGGACGCCCTTGGTTCCTCGGTCGGCGGGCACGGGCAAAGGGGAGAATGAACGGGATGAAGCCCTGTTCCTGCTCAGCCGATTCGCCCGGTTCTCAAAACCTTGTCCGGGACGACGTCTCCAGCGGACATTCTGGTGATCCCGAGGCTTCAGAGGCCTTCTGGGCCGCGGTCTGCCATGAATTGCGCACCCCGTTGACCTCGCTGCTGGGCTTTTCCGCCTTGGGCAAAAAAGGGTTTGAGCGCCATTTTTTGCCTTTGGCGGAGGACGAGAAAATCCGTGAACGCGGTCGGAAAATTCTCAGAAATCTGTCCATGATCGAGCAGGCCGGCTGGCGGCTTTCCCGGCTGGTCGGGGACGTCCAGGATCTGCATCGGATTCAAAGCGGACGCATGGAGTGGCACGACCAGGACGTGGCCGTGTCGGACGCCGTCTCCGAAGCGGTCCGACAGGTTCAGCCTCTCTACGACGCCAAGCCGGAGGTGCGCCTGGAGGTGAACGTGCCGGACGCCTTGCCGATTCTCCGGATGGACCGGGACAGACTGATCCAGGTCCTGGTCAATCTGCTTTCCAACGGCGTTCGCTTCACGCCGTCCGGTTGCGTGACCCTTGCCTCCGATTTCGTGGACGAGACTATCCGGATTCAGGTTCAGGATACGGGTGTCGGGATCGCCGCGGAGAACCTGGAGGCAGTGTTCCAACCCTTTCACCAGCCCTCGGCGGAAAGCCGGGATGCATCCTGGATGACGATTCCCCGGGAAACCGGTCTGGGTCTTGCCCTTTGTAGAAGCATCATTGAGCACTACCATGGCCTGATCAGGGCCGAATCCGTACCCGACGGCGGCAGTGCCTTCATCATGATGCTGCCCGTGCAGCTCGCCAACAGCTAACCAACCCCCATTGCCTCGAGGTGACCATGATCGACGTTCCAAGCCCCTGGCGAAAATTCTATGACCCCGAAGTTCCTTCCCCGTTTGAGCCGGAAGCCATGGCCATCCATGACCTGCTGGCCCGGTCGGCCCGGAAGAATCCCCAGCGCAAGGCCATTGTTTTTCAGAATTGGTCCATAACCTACGCCGAGTTCGATCGTTTGACCGGGGTCATGGCCGCGAATCTGCGACGGCTGGGCCTGACCTCCGGGACACGGATCGCTGTGCTTCTTCCGAACCTGCCCCAGACCCTGATCACCTACTTCGCCATCCTCAAGGCCGGGGGCGTGGTGGTGATGATGAATCCTCTGTACATGGAAAACGAGCTGCAAGACCAGATATCGGACAGCTCGGCGGAATTTCTGGTCACCCTGGATCTGCTCTGGTCCAAGGTCGCGGGGTTGCGACGGCGGGTGCACCTGAAAAAGATCATCGTCGCCAGCATCGCCGACGCCCTGGGCTTTCCCCTGCGCCAGCTCTACAAGCTCAAGGCCTGGAAACAGGGCATGGGCAAGGACGTGCCTTACGATGACGGGGCGATACTTCCGTGGAAAGAGATCGTCAAAGGTCGGGAGGTCTATAGCCAGGTCGTCGACGATCCGCGCAACCATCTGGCCATGCTCCAGTACACCGGCGGGACCACCGGCGTGCCCAAGGGAGTGATGCTGTCCCATGCCAACCTGACCGCCAATGTCCAGCAGTGTCTGGCCATGCTGCCCAGGCTCACGAAGTCCCGGCACACCCTGCTGGCCGTGTTGCCGTTTTTTCATATTTTCGGCCTGACGGTCTGCATGAATTTCGCCGTGGGACTGGGCGCGACCATTATCCCCTTTCCGAGGCTGGTGGTTCCGGACCTGCTCAAGGCCATCCAGAAGTACAAACCCACGATTTTTCCGGCGGTTCCGGCAATTTTCGTGGCCATGGTCCAGCACAAGAATCTCGGCCGGTTCAAGCTGTCTTCCATCGACTACTGTATTTCCGGCTCCGCGCCGCTGCCCGTGGAAGTCATGCAGAAATTCCAGAAATTGACCGGAGCCGAGATCATCGAAGGCTACGGCCTGACCGAAGCCTCGCCGGTGACCCACCTCAACCCCCTGGACGGCAAGCACAAGCCCGGCTCCATCGGGATTCCCCTGCCCGGTACCGAAGCGGGCATCGTGGACATGGAAGGGGGGGCCGTACCCGTACCCGTGGGCAAGCTGGGCGAGATGGTGGTCCGGGGGCCACAGGTCATGCAGGGCTACTGGAACCGGGCCGACGAGACCGCTTCCACCATCCGTAATACCTGGCTGTACACCGGGGACATCGCCTACATGGACGAGGACGGCTTCTGCTTCATCGTGGACCGTAAGAAGGACCTGATCATCACCGGAGGCTACAACGTCTATCCTCGGGATGTGGACGAGGTGCTCTATGAGCACCCCAAGGTCAAGGAAGCCGTGGCCGTGGGCATCCCGCATCCCACCCGTGGGGAAATCGTCAAGGCCTTCATCGTGCCCAAGGACGGCGAAGTGATCGAACAATCGGAAATCATCGAGTTCTGCTCCCAGAAACTGGCCAAGTACAAAGTCCCCCGCCGGGTGGAGTTCCGGACCGAATTGCCCAAGACCTTGGTGGGCAAGGTTTTGCGGCGGGCCTTGCGCCAGGAGGAAATGGAAAAGGTGGAGCAGCGCAGGAAGAGACGGAAGGGGGATTGAGGGGCAAAGAACTTGCCTGCTCATGATCAAAGGGGCCGAGGATGTTCATCCTCGGCCCCTTTTTTATTTAATTTCAACACTTCCGCACGGGAATTATTCCCGTTGCCTGTGATTTTTCCTCGCACTAACCATGTGATTTTCCTACAGACGAGGGGTTTCCAAAACGATATTCTCCAGCCCAGCTTTCGCCGCGTTAAGATTAAATATACTAGTCGGGCAACACTTGAAAATTTTTATTCCAGGCTTTTTGCAGCTATTTGGATGATGCATTTTCTGTTTTTGAATACAGGGAGTGTGTAAAGTAAATCATATCTGTGTTGTCCGGTTAGATTTTTGCAAGAACAAGACGTTGAAAAGAACGAATCTGTTTTTTGCGGAAAACTCCGTTGGATTGCTGGATTTCCAAAATCGCGTGTTGAAGAAGTCCTTATTCGTCAGTCCGTAAATAATGGCAACAGACAATAACCGGTTAAAAAACAGGTGGAAAATGAACAGGCGAAGAATGAAAGACAATGTGTTTTTGCTCGGCGCGGTGGACTGGAACCGGCGGCTGTTTGATTCCCTGATCCCTCTTCCGGATGGGACGTCGTACAATTCCTACATGGTTTGCGGAAGTGAAAAGACGGCTTTGCTGGACAGCGTGGATCCCTGCATGGCGGATGTCCTGCTTTCACAGATAACGGACGTAGCCAAAATCGACTACATCGTGTCCCACCATGCCGAACAGGATCATTCCGGGTCCATTCCGATGCTTCTGGAGAAATACCCGGATGCCAAGGTGGTCTGCACCACAAAAGCCCGGGGCATGCTCATGGATCTGCTGCATATTCCGGAGGAATCGTTTCACACGGTCGAAGACGGGGCAACGCTGTCTCTCGGCGCCAAAACCCTGGAATTTATCTACACGCCCTGGGTGCACTGGCCCGAAACCATGGTGACCTACCTGCGGGAAGACCGGATCCTTTTCTCCTGCGACTTTTTCGGCTCTCACATCGCCACCTCCGACATGTTCGTGGTGGATAAGGGCCGTGTACACGAGGCAGGCAAACGGTACTTTGCCGAAATCATGATGCCGTTTCGCGACGTGATCGGAAAGAATCTGGAAAAGCTGAAAAAGTACGACATCGACATGATCGCGCCCTCCCACGGCCAGATCTATGACGACCCGGCATGGATCATGGACGCCTGGCGGGACTGGGTGTTCGCCCCGCCCAAAAATCTTGTGGTTTTGCCCTACGTGTCGATGCATGAAAGTACGGCCCGCATGGTCGATCACCTGACGACCAAGCTTGTCGACAACGGGGTGCGGGTCGAGCTGTATGATCTCACGGTCACCGACATCGGCAAGCTGGCCATGTCCCTGGTGGACGGTGCAACCATTGTCGTGGGAACGCCCACTGTTCTTGCGGGTCCTCACCCCCTGGCCGCGTATGCCGCGTTTCTGGCCAACGCCCTGCGTCCCCGCGCCAAGTACCTTTCCATCATCGGGTCCTACGGGTGGGGCGGCAAAACGGTGGAGACACTCTCCGCCATGATCCCCAACCTCAAGGTGGAGGTCATCGATCCGGTTCTTTGCAAGGGACTGCCGACGAAAGAGGTGTTTGCGGCCATTGATGTCATGGCGGACACAATTGCCGAAAAACACCGGGAACAGGGTTTTTCCTGATGAAGGTCGAAATCAAAGGAGGGCGCAGGGAGTATGCAGACACAACAGGACGGGCGTACCGGCGCAGGGCGACGAAAACCGGACACGGATCGCAGGAAGCAGACCGACCGCAGAAGCGGCCTGGACAGACGGTTGGAAGATGAAAGACGTGCGCGTGGGGTTCATGGGACGCTGCACATGAATGATGGAAAATCCTCACAAAAGAAAGGATTCAAGCATGATGCCGCGGAGGAGCGTCGGGTCGGCAATGACCGAAGAGGAACCTACCAGGCCCGTGGACAGGCCGGTCATGTCATGACGGACAATGAAATCCGTTTTCTGTTGGGATCCGCGCAGCCGTAAAATCATCCCAAGCCCAACGACAGGTGGGGCAAGAATTTTAAGTAACTACTCAGCACAGAGTAATTCTGTTACCGGGGTCGGAATCGGAATCGGGATCGGGATCGAAAACGCTGGGATGCGTTCTAAATTTCTGTTTCGATTCCGACTCCGATAGCGAAGCGCCGACCCCGACACCGATTGCCGGAGCAAGATCGGACACAAAATGTACTGAGTAGTTACGAATCTTATTGGATTATTGCACTGATTTTTTTACTGATTCCAAAGTCAACGCCGCGTCACGGGAGATGCTTCAATGCCGAAAAAAGACAGTGGCTTGGATCGAGAAGCGATTCGGCGAACCCTGGCGGATCGCGTCGGAGACTCCCCGGACGCCGCGGCCGTCGCTGACGCTGTATTCGATATCTGGCTCCAGATGAGTGCCCAGCTTTCGCCGGTGATCGGCGTGCGGGGCTTCAACATTCTCTTTGCCTGCACGCTGCACATGACGAGCAAGGCATACCCGTGGCTGGCGGTTCCCGAGGATACAGACAACAATTCCGCGGTACTCGCGGAGATCAAGACGCGCTTGGCGAACAGTGAGCCGGATGCCGCGGCGGAGGCATGCCATGCTCTGCTTGCGACCTTCATCAAACTGTTGGTGGACATGATTGGAGAGCCATTGGTCGAGCGCTTGTTGGGCCCGGTTTGGGCATCTCCTCAGTCTGAACAGGAGAGATTATCGTGAACGAGAAAACAGTCATCCGTCGTCTGCCCACGGGCGTAGCGGGCCTTGACGCGATCCTGGGCGGCGGTTTGCCGGAATATTCCTTCAACATCATTATTGGGCCCCCGGGTTCCGGCAAAACGACGCTGGTGAACCAAATCATGTTCTCCCTGGCAACCCGGGAGAAACCCGCATTGTTTTTCACCGTGCTCGGCGAACCGCCGCTGAAGATGCTGCGTTATCAACAGCAGTTTTCGTTCTTCAACCCAGACAAAGTCAATGACACGATTCGTTTCGTCAGCCTGAGCGAGGACATCGCATCCGGCGATTATGATCGGGTGCTGGCGCGCATCGCCCAGGAAGTCCAGGTTTCACCACCGGGTCTGGTTTTCGTCGATTCCTTCCGCTCGGTGATGTATGAGGCGCGGCAACTTCCCAGGGACACCATCAACCTGCAACAGTTCATCCAGCAGCTCGGAATCCAACTGAGCTGCTGGCAGGCCACCTCTTTTCTGATTGGTGAATACTCGTCGGAAAGCGAATACCATCCGGTCTTCACCGTGGCCGACGGCCTGCTCTCGCTGCATCAAAGCGTCTATCGCAATTCCATGGTCCGCAAAATTCAGGTTCTGAAAATGCGCGGCCAGGCGACGAGCCCGGGGATGCATACCTTGAGTATCACCAGCGCGGGGATCGCCGTCTACCCGACCGCGCTGGTTCTGGACACCATCGGGGGCGCCTCGTCGGTGGCCGGGAAGCCGTGCAGAAGGGTGAGGCTGGCCACCGGCGTGGCGCGCCTCGACGAAATGCTGGGCGGTGGGTTGCCGTCGGGGTATTCCCTGTTGGTGGCGGGGCCGTCCGGATCGGGAAAGACCGTTCTGGCCACGGCCTTTCTTGCCGAAGGCGTCCGCCGGGGCGAGCCGGGCGTGATCGTTGCTTTTGAACAAACGCCGAATCAATCCTGTATGCGCACGCTTTACGATATGATTTGTAACGGACAAGTTGGCCTGATCAATACCCGTTCCCTGGATCTGTCCATCGACGAGATTGTTTATCGTCTGACCGAACTCATTCAGCGCATGAACGCCGCCCGTGTGGTGATCGATTCATTGTCCGGGTTCGAGTTGGCCGTGGCGCCGACCTTTCGCGAGGACTTTCGAGAGTCTCTTTTTCGGATGTTCACCGTGCTGTCCAAACTCGGGGTCACGGTGCTGATGACGTCGGAACTCGAAGATCGCTACAATGATTTGCGGTTCAGCCCCTATGGGGCGGCCTTTCTCACCGATGCGATCATCGTGCAGCGCTACATTGAGGTGGGAAGCCGTCTGCAGCGGGTCATGGCGGTGGTCAAGGTGCGTGCCAGCGCTCACAACAAAGAGATCAGGCGGTATGAGATAACCGATGAGGGCATCGTCATCGGCGACCCGGTGCTCGACTACGAAGGCATTCTTGGTGGTCAGCCGTCGCTTATCAGGACGGAAGACACGATCAAGGGAGGCAAACAGCAATGCGCATGAATGGACGTTCCCGGCACAATACCGCTCCCGGTGAGCGGCAAACGACGCGCGTAAGCCCCGGATATCCTGCTTTGGCGATCATGAACGACCTTGCACGACGTATGGCTTTACCTGCTGCCGCCAGACAAACGGCCCTTGTCGGCAAACATGTCGAAGACAGGCGCAAAGGGGACACTGACAGGCGCAGGAGGGACACTGACAGGCGCCAAGGTTTCGCGGAGCGGCGCAGGAAAACTTTCGGACCGCGCAGGAATGATTCGCGTGCCGGGAGGTTGTATGAGAAAACATCGTTCGCGGAGGGTGGGCAACCCGAGGCATTGCTCCGCGAAGTCAATGAAAAACTCGTCGTCGCGACGGTCCGCGCCCAAACCGCGGCTGAAGCCGCTGAGCAGACCGTCCGACAAATGACCCATAAGGCCGAGCACGACTTTCTCACGGGCTTGCCGAACCGGGCCCTGCTGGCCGACCGATTGGAACGGTCGATAGCGCTCGCCGAGCGTCACGGCACGAAGGTCGCCCTGATGTATCTGGACGTCGACAACTTCAAGCAAATCAATGATACGTTCGGACATTCCATCGGCGACCAGTTGTTGCAGTCCGTTGCAAAGCGTTTGCAAACGTGCGTCCGCTTCTCGGATACCGTCAGCCGCCAGGGAGGCGACGAATTCGTGGTGCTGTTGACCGATGTCGAGGATGTCGGCGGCGTTACCCTCACCGCGCAAAAATTGATCGAGGCCGTGGCTGAGCCGCATCTTGTCGGCGACCAGAGTTTCCACCAGGTGACCCTGAGCATCGGCATCAGCATCTATCCGGATGACGCCAAGGACATGGACACGGTGCTCTGCAATGCCGACGCCGCGATGTATTATGCCAAGAAAAACGGGCGCAACAACTATCAGATGTTCAGGCCGGACATGAAGAGCGCGCGGTAACGGTTGAAAGAAGCCAGATTCCGCGCGGGTTGGTCAAAAAACTGATGGCAAGGAGCAATAAAAGGCCTTGCCTCTTTTCACAGGCGCGGGCCTCACGGTGGGAAACAGTAAATTGCTCACGAATGGATCGGGGAAGCTGAGAGCTTTACGCCGAGAGCATGTAACAGCTTGAGCATCGTGTCGTAGCGTGGCTTGGCGCCGGGCGTCAGCGCCTTGTAAAGGCTCTCGCGGCCAAGGCCGGCGTCTTTCGCGAGTTGGGCCATGCCCCGGGCGCGAGCCACATCACGCACCGCGGAGAGAAATACGTCGGGATTCGGATCTTCCAGTGCGGCAGCTATATATTCCGCGATGGTGTCTTCATTGTCCAGGTAGTCGGCAGCGTCGAAGGGGGCAAATTTGGTCATGGTTCACTCCTTGTCCAAAGTCCGCGCCATCTCAATGGCGCGTTTGATGTCGCGCTTCTGCGAGGACTTGTCGCCGCCCAACAGAAGCAGATAGAGCAACCCGCCGCGACGGGTGAAGTAGACTCGGTAGCCGGGGCCGAAATGAATACGCATTTCAGAGACCCCTTCGCCCACAGGCTCACAGTCACCGAAATTTCCGTGCTCGGCAGACCGGATGCGATGGGCTATGCGGGCACGACCCACCTTGTCTTTCAATGCCGCGAGCCAGGAATCGAATTCGTCGGAGCGGTAAAAGCTATTCATGCAGTCGAGTGTATCCGATCGGATACCGGCATGCAATCTCCCAATTCGCAATCCACTCGGGAATTATTCCCGTTCTCCGGGATTTTTCCTGGGCGAAAACAAGTGATCCCCCTACAGACACGGCCAAGCAAAATGCTATTGTGTTGGAAAGGGAAATATATCTTCGCGGATCCTTTTCAACAAGGGCGGCTGGTGGTTCGGAAAATGAAAAAGAGGATCTCCAGGCATGCAATTTCGCAACGGGAAATAAAAAATGGAGGACAGATCATGACCAAGGTAAATGAGATTTACAAGTGTGAATTATGCGGCAATGTCGTGGAAGTGAAAGAAGCAGGTGAAGGCGAACTGGTATGCTGTGATCAGCCCATGGAGAAACAGTAGCTGTGATTCAGTATTATAGATGAATTCAGCATTTTAGGAGGTCAATATGTTGTGGACAATTTTCGTCATTCTATTGGTCTTATGGCTGGCTGGTCTGATGACAGGGTACACTATGGGCGGCGTTGTGCATGTTTTGCTGGTCATCGCCCTCATTGTCGTCGTGATTCAGGTACTTCAGGGAAGAAGAGTTACGTAATGTCGACGCCATCAAGAACGATCTGGTCCTGAAATAGTGGATCATGGGGCCTTCAGGACCGGGCACGAAGAAGCGCACGGTTCTGGACGTCACCATGGGGTGTGAGCCACATGGATAAACATAGCCAGAAGATTTATTCGTGCGGGAGGCTGTATGAAATCAAGAATTCTTATCGGATCTTTGTTGATCGCCGTATCGTTCGCCTTTTTCGGTTGTGATCGGTTTACAGGCGGCGCGGCCACGGGAGCAGCCGTAGGCGTGCTTGGCGCGGGAGCGGCATACGAATATCAAAATAAGCGGCAGATGGATCAGCTCGAGCTGGATTACAGTGAAGGAAGAATCAACGAACAGGAATACAACATCAGGAAAGAGCAGATTCAGCGGGGTTCGATCATCTATTAGCTAAAAAAGCATTGAAAACAGGAGATGCATGTCATGGGAACCATTCTGGTCGTCGTCCTTGTCCTTTTGCTCATCGGCGCTCTGCCCACCTGGAACCACAGCAGATCCTGGGGACCTTACCCCAGTGGCGGAATCGGATTGATCCTGCTGATCCTGGTCATTCTCCTGCTCATGGGGCGTATTTGAGATGGTCATGATGCACGGCATCACGGCAAGGCGGTCCATGAATCGCCGCTATTTTCATGGGAGGTTGAAAAATATGCAACTGAACATCGCGCCTGAGCCGGTGGTTGCGCTCATTGCGGGGATCCTGATTCTGATGTTTCCGAGACTGTTGAATTACATCGTCGCCGTCTATCTGATCATATTCGGTATTCTCGGGTTGATTGGATGACCGGAATCGTTGGGAGCATTCCGAGTTTTTGATAATCACTGACAATAACGGAGAAACCATCATGAAATCCAGCACGATGGATGAGGCTGAAGGCAAGTTGCATCAGGGAAAAGGAAAGATCAAAGAGGTCCTCGGGAGGGCCGTCAACAATCCCGAAATGGAAGCCGAAGGCAAAATCGAAAAACTCGGCGGAGTCGTGCAGGAAAAAGTCGGCGATGTGAAAAGGGCCGCGGGAAAGTAGAGCGGTACGCCACGCGGGAACGAATCACGATTTGTTCCCGCGTTTTTATCGACGGAGTCACCCCCATGAAAAAATCATCGTCCGCGATTCTGGCTTCGGTAGCCTTTGCACTGCTCTTTATGTGGTCGTCCACTTCGGCGGCCCGGACCGAATTGATCGCCAAACCGGAAGGAATCGAGACCAGGCAGAAGTCCGTAGTTTTCTCCCACGGCAAGCACGAAACCATGGAATGTATCGCATGCCACCACACCTCCGGAGGCACCGAGGTCGATCAGGGGTGCAAGGATACCGGCTGTCACGACATGTTCGTTGTGGAGACTCCCGAGCAGAGAAGGGACGTCAGGTATTTTCAAAAGGCGTATCATGATCTGTGTATCGGCTGTCATGCGGACTTTAAGAAACGGGAACAGCCCGGCGGACCCGTCGACTGCAAAGGCTGCCATACACAAGAATAGCCTGTTCGGACTTCTTGTCAGCCTCTATCACAGGGAGAGCACATGACTCCTGCATCATCACCGCGCACCGTGAACGTCCTGCTGGTCTATCCCGAGATCCCGGATACGTTCTGGAGCTTCAAGCACGCTTTGAAGTTCATAGACAAGAAAGTTTCTTCGCCGCCATTAGGACTTGTGACCATCGCGGCCATGCTACCGGAAAACTGGGACCTGCGCCTGGTGGATTTGAATATCCGGGAATTGTCCCTGGATGATCTGATCTGGGCTGACTACGCCTTGATCAGCGCCATGACCGTGCAACGGGAATCATCGCGCAGGGCGATCAAATTGTGCAAGGACGCCGACCTGCTGGTCGTCGCCGGCGGGCCGCTGTTCACGGTGGAGCATGAACAGTTTCCCGAGGTGGATCATTTCGTGCTCAACGAGGCCGAGCTGACCCTGCCCGAATTTCTGCGTGACCTGGCCCAGGGACGAGCCAGACGGGTCTACTCCTCGGATGCGTACGCGGATATCGAACAAACGCCCATTCCGCGGTGGGACCTTCTGGAGTTGAAACAGTACGCGAGCATGAGCGTCCAGTACTCCCGAGGGTGTCCCTTCAGTTGCGACTTCTGCAACATCACGGCCCTGCTGGGCCGAACGCCGCGCAACAAGAGCGCCCCCCAGATGATCGCCGAGCTGGACGGTCTGTATGCCAACGGCTGGCGGGGCGGGATCTTTTTCGTGGACGACAACCTGATCGGGAACAAGCGGCGGCTGAAAACCGAGCTGCTGCCCGCCCTGGTCAACTGGCGAAAAGACAAGAAGGGTATGCCCTTCGGCACCGAGGCGTCCATTAACCTGGCTGACGACGAAGAGCTGATGGCCATGATGGTCGAGGCGGGGTTCGATACCGTGTTCATCGGCATTGAAACGCCCAACGAAGCCAGTCTGGCCGAATGCGGCAAAGGGCAGAACATCCGTCGCGACCTGATCCGGGACGTGAAGCGGATCCAGCGGTTCGGGATCCAGGTCCAGGGAGGGTTCATCGTCGGCTTTGACAACGACGAACCGGCCGTTTTCACCCGCCTCGTGGAGTTCATCCAGCAAAGCGGCATCACAACCGCCATGGTCGGCCTGCTCCAGGCTCCTCCCGGCACCAGGCTTTACAAGAGGCTTAAGCAGGCCGGGCGGCTGCGGGAAGGCATTTCCGGCGACAACGTGGACGGAACGACGAACATCCTGCCGGCCATGACCCTGGAGTCGCTGCGCGACGGGTACAAGGACATCCTGAAAAACATCTACTCGCCCGAGGCGTACTATCAGCGGGTGATCACCTTTTTGCGGGAGTACAACCTGCCGAGCACCAAGAAACCATGGCAAATCCGGGGCCTCTCCGAAAGTCTGCTGGCCTTGTCCCGATCCATCATCCGTCTTGGCATCCTGGGTCAGGAACGGTTCCACTACTGGAAGCTGTTCTTCTGGACCCTGCTCCGGCGGCCACGATCCCTGCCCCTGGCCGTGACCCTGGCCATCTACGGTTACCATTTTCGGCGGGTCTGCGAATTGCGGGTGTTGTAATTGTAGTTTGCGTTCAATTTAAGATGCATCGCCAAGGCCGGCACTGGATCAAAATCGAAATCGGAATCGAAATCGAAATCGGAATAGCAACCGTGCCGTAGGGGCGCACCTGTGTGTGCGCCCCTTGCGGGCTGAGGCGACACGTCGCATGGGCGGAAAATGCCCACGGTTGAATGGCTAAACGCTGCAAACGGCATCATAAACAGCAGGATCGACCATCCGCGGGGGCAGACACATAGGTCCGCCCCTACAGATTTGAAAGCAGAGTGGAAGAAGCGACGGATTGCTGGAAAAGAGGCAGGACGACAAATCGGCGGGGTTATGGTGAAAGACGACACGGCAGAAAAGCGGCCCGCACAAGAACTGAAGAGAGTGGGCGTGTTCACGACCGGCCATGCCGCTGAATATGCCGAAAGCATCGTGAACACCATCAGAGAATCACTGTTGGTCCTGGACGCCGAACTGGTGGAGTTCGGCGAGCGTGTTGCTGATGTTTTCGATCACTCCAACATGAAAAAAGAGGAACCATGCGGGTGATCAGGCTGAAACGAACGCGGTGGGAAGATTTGGCTTTTATCGGTTGGTGGGACCAATGAAAAAAAGATCTGACCCCGGGTACGCCGAGAAACTGCGCCAAAAGGCCGAAGCGATTGTGCGCAAGCAGGACTCGCAGTCGCCACCCGACAACCAGGTTGCCTTGTCGGTTGAAGAATATCTTCGCGAACAGCATGTGCAGCGGATCAAGCTGGAGATGGAAAACATGGAGCTGGCCGCCGCGTTGTCCACCGACGACGTGCGCCGGACCCTCCACGAACTGCGGATGCACCAGATCGAACTGGAGCTGCAGAACGAGGAGCTGCGCACGGCCCATGATGAACTCGAGGCCGTCAAGGCCCGCTACTACGACCTCTACAATCTGGCCCCCGTAGGCTATGTCACCATCTCCAAGCCGGGACTGATCCAGCAGGCCAACCTTGCCGCGGCCGCCCTGCTGGGCACGGATCAAGACGCCCTGGTCACCCAGCCGTTGGTCCGATTTATTCACAAGGCGGACCTGGACGCCTACCACTTGTACCACAGGCAGGTTTTCAAGACCGGCAAGCCCCTGGAGCGAGAGCTGCGGCTTGTCCGGGCGGATGGAGGATATTCATGGGCGCACCTGGCATCCTCCAGTACCCGTGACGACAACGGCAAGCCGGTCTGCCGCATGGTGATCAGCGATATTTCCAAGCGCAAGGAGGCCGAGGAGCAGCTTCAGCGGGCGTTGGCCGAAAAGAACAAATTATTTGCCATCATTGCCCATGATCTGCGTTCTCCCCTGGTCGGCTTTGTCGGGATTGCCAGACTCCTGGCAAACGGTGTCGTTGACTGGTCGCCGAACAAGCTGAAAAATGTTTTCTTAAATCTGAAGGAATCCGCGGAAACACTGTTTCGCCTGCTGGACAATCTGCTGGAATGGTCCTCCTTGCAACGTGGGGAATTTAAATATGAACCAGTGGAGCTGGATGTGGACGATCTGGTCAAAGACAACCTCGTACTGGCCAAAACCAGAGCCGATCAGAAAGCCGTAGCCTTGCAACGCATCGTTCCTCGAGGTTTGAAGGTCTTCGCCGACCGGCATATGCTGAACGCCGTCTTGCGCAACCTCATCTCCAACGCCGTCAAATTCAGCGGCCCCGGGGGCCACGTGGCCGTCGCGGCGACCCAAGACGACGGAATGGTCACGATTTCCGTGCAGGACAACGGTATCGGCATGAATCAGGAATTTATGGACACTATTTTCGCCGTTGACCACAAGACGTCGCATCCCGGCACTCGCGGAGAAAAAGGGTCCGGCCTGGGACTGGTCCTGTGTAAGGAATTCGTGGAGAAACTCGGCGGGCAAATCCGGGTGGAAAGCATTCCCGGCCAGGGCAGCACGTTTTCCTTTACCATTCCGCTATCTGAATCGAAATCGAAATCGAAATCGTGATCGAAATCGAGCGTCATATCCAAGAAGATGGCGTCATCACGGGGGAAGATGAACAGTATTTTTCAATTTCGATTTCGATTTCGATCGCGATTTGGATTTTGAGGAGAAACAATGATTGCCCTGCAAGGATTCCATCTTATCCTTGACTGGCCCGATTCTGAGGGCGATAGTTCCCCACTTTACTCTCAGCGATCTCTCTAGCCAAGGACCACGTCATGTCTCCAAGCCAGACAAGCCAGACAAGCAAGACAAGCAAGACAAGCAAGAAAAGCAAGAAAAGCAAGGCCAAGCCGAGCAAGGCCGCCGGACAGGAAGCAGCCGCGCCGGAGTCGGCTGAAGCGTCGCAACAGCCCGATCCCGTGCCCGATCCAGGCCCCGATCCAGGCCCCGATCCAGGTCACGGCCCGGACTTCCCCATCGTGGGCATCGGGGCCTCGGCCGGGGGCCTGGCCGCGTTTGAGGCCTTCTTCTCCGCCATGCCCGAGAATGCCGACCCCGACATGGCTTTTGTCCTGGTGCAGCACCTGGCCCCGGATCACAAAAGCATGCTCACGGACCTGATCCGGCGCTACACGAGGATGGAGGTCTTCGAGGTGGAGGATGGGATGCAGGTCCGTCCCAACTGCACCTACATCATCCCGCCGAACCGGGACATGGCCTTCCTGAACGGCTCGCTCCAGTTGCTGGAGCCCGCCGCCCCGCGTGGTCATCGTCTGCCCATCGACTTCTTCTTCCGCTCCCTGGCCCATGATCAACGCGAACGGGCCATCGGCATCGTGCTTTCCGGCACGGGCAGCGACGGCACCCTTGGCGTCCGGGATATCAAGGGCGAGGGCGGCATGGTCATGGCCCAGAACCCGGCATCCACGGAATTCGACGGCATGCCGCGCAGCGCCCTGGCCACGGGCCTGGTGGATTTCGAGCTGCCGCCGGCCGAGATGCCGGCCCAGCTTGTCACCTACGCGGCCCATGCCTTTGGTCGGCCTCCCAAGCCCGCGACCCCCGCGCCCAAGGCCGACACGGCGTTGAAAAAAATTTATGTCCTGCTGCGCAGCCAGACCGGGCACGACTTTTCCCAGTACAAACCATCCACTGTCCTGCGGCGCATCGAACGGCGCATGGCCGTTCATCAGATCGAAACCATGGAGGACTACGTCCGGTTCGCGCAACAGGCGCCGAAAGAGGTGGACGCCCTGTTCCGCGACCTGCTCATCGGGGTGACCAATTTCTTCCGCGACCCCGAAGCCTTCAAGGCTTTGGAGGAACAGATCGTGCCCAAGCTCTTTGCCGGCAGGTCGGCCAACGCCGTCATCCGGGTCTGGTCCGTGGGCTGCTCCACCGGTGAGGAGGCCTATTCCCTGGCCATCCTTCTGGCTGAACACCAGGCGGCCATCCGCCAGAACTTCCAGGTCCAGGTCTTTGCCACGGACATTGACAGCCGGGCCATTGCCACGGCCCGGGCCGGGATCTATCCGGCTTCCATCGCCGCGGATATTTCACCGGAGCGGCTGGAGCGTTTTTTTACGACCGAGCCGGACAACAGCGCCTTTCGCATCCACAAGAAGATTCGCGACATGCTGGTCTTTTCCGAGCAGAACGTGATCAAGGACCCGCCCTTTTCCAAGCTCGACCTGATCAGTTGCCGCAACCTGCTGATCTACATGAGCGCCGAGCTGCAAAAAAAAATCATCCCGCTGTTCCACTACGCTCTGCGTCCGGGCGGTTTTCTCTTTCTGGGGTCTTCCGAGACCGTGGGCGAGTTTTTGGACATCTTTGCCGCGCTGGAGCGCAAGCAAAAGCTCTTCCAGCGCAAGGACGACCTTTCGGGGGGCCAGCGCACGAGCCTGGGGCGGTTCGTGCCGTCCATGACGGCCATGGGGGCCGCATCCCCACAGGGTGCCGAAAGGACGTCCGCCCCCAAAAGACCGTCGGTGCGCGAGCTGACCGAACAGGCCCTGCTGCAAGAGGTCGTCCAGGCCGGGGCCCTGGTCAACGCCCAGGGCGACATCCTTTACCTGCACGGCCGCACGGGCATGTACCTGGAACCGGCCCCCGGGGAGAGCGACACCCTGAACATCTTGAAGATGGCCCGCGAGGGCCTGCGCCGCGCCCTGACGAGCGCCCTGCACAACGTTTCGCAAACCAGGGAAACCGTGCACCATCCGGGTCTGCGGGTCAAAACCAACGGCGACTTCATCACCGTCAACCTGATTGTCCGTCCGGTGCCCGTCGCCCCTGCCGCCTCGCTGGAGCCCCCCCTGTGCCTGGTCGTCCTGGAACAGGCACGGGAGCAGGCACAAGAGCCGAAGTCGGCAACAATGGCCATCGGGCCGGATGGCATCCCGTCCCTAGAGCCGGGCACGGGGGAGAGGGGGGATGCCGACGCCCGCATCGCGGCCCTGAAGCAGGAGTTGCTGGCCAAGGATGAGTACCTTCAGGCCGCCAACGAGGAACTGGAGACATCGAATGAAGAGTTGAAGTCCTCCAACGAGGAGATGCAGTCCGTGAACGAGGAACTGCAATCCACCAACGAGGAGCTGGAAACCTCCAAGGAAGAGCTGCAATCGGTCAACGAGGAGTTGTCCACGGTCAACGTCGAACTGCAGACCAAGGTGGCCGACCTGTCCCGGGCCAACAACGACATGAACAATCTGCTGGCCGGCACGGGCATTGCCACGGTTTTCGTGGACCACCAACTCCGCATCCTGCGCTTCACCCCCGCGGCCACCAGGATCATCAACCTGATCCTGAGCGACATCGGTCGGCCCGTGGCCCACATCGTCTCCAACTTGTCCGGTTACGACACGCTGGTATCCGACACCCAGTCCGTGCTGGACACCCTGGTCTCCAAGCAAGTGGAGGTGCGGACAACCGAGGGCCGGTGGTACGCCATGCACATCCAGCCCTACCGCACCCTGGACAACGTCATCGAAGGCGCGGTGCTGACCTTCGTGGACATCACGACGATGAAAAAGGCCCGTGAGGCGTTGCAGCAGAGCGAAGAGCGGTTCCGTCTGCTTGTCCAATTCTCCAGCGATCCGATCTTCAGCGTCAATCGCGACGGAACATACCGGTTCGTGAACGACGCCTTTGCCGAAGTCCTGCATGTCCAGCCCGCTGAACTGATCGGGAAAACGCCCCATGACTTTTTTCCTCCTGAGCAGGCGGAGGAACAGCTTGCCCTGGTCCGCCGGGTCTTGGGCACGGGAAAGAAGGAAGAGATCCGGAGCAGGGTCGTTACAGACGCCGGAGTGGAAAGGTTCTCGACGTTGCAGGCTGAATCGGTCAGCGACGAACATGGAAAGCCCGCCTGGGCGTTGTGCGTGTCCAGGCATGGACCCGCCACTCCCTAGCAACCGTCGGTCCAAAAGACCGAAAAATGTCGGGGACACGTCGCAAGGAGAGAAGCCATGACCAAACGGAAAGCAAGACAAGGCGGCGGGAGCGTTGTTTCAAAGAAAAGGGGCGGCCCCGCTGACCGGATTCTTCTGCGGCGACGGGCCGAGGATTACCTGCGGGACAATGACGACTGGTCGTCCGGGAATTTGGAAGGCCAGGTTCCCGAGGAAGTCCGGCAAACCCTCCATGAGCTTCGGGTGCACAAGATCGAACTGGAGCTGCAGAACGAAGAGCTGCGCCGGACCCAGGCCGAACTGGATACGGTCCGGGCACGCTATTTCGACCTCTATAACCTGGCCCCGGCGGGCTACTGCACGGTCAATGAAGAGGGGCGGATCCTGGAGGCCAACCTGACCATGGCCACCCTGCTGGGCACGACCAGAAGCAAGCTGGCCAAGCAGCCCTTGACCCGCTTCATCCTTCCCGAAGACCAGGACATCTTCTATCTGCATCGCAAAACACTCGTTGAGACGGGCGAACCCCAGAAATGGGATTTGCGGCTGGTCAAATTGGACGGGGCGCTTTTCTGGGCGCATCTGTCCGCCGCCTGCGCACGGGACGGAGACGACGCATGGGTCTATCACCTTGTGATCAGCGACATTTCCGCGCGCAAACAGGTCGAAGAGGCGCTCTGGGAGAGCGAACAGCGCTACAGGCACCTGGCCGACTTCGGCCAGGCCCTGATCTGGACCGCGGGCCTGGACAAGAAGTGCGACTACTTCAACCAGCCATGGCTGGCCTTCACCGGGCGGCCCTTGGAGCAGGAACTGGGCAACGGGTGGATCGAGGGCGTCCATCCCGACGACTTTGATCGGTGCCTGCACATCTACACCACGGCCTTTGACCGCCGCGAGCCGTTCAGCATGGATTACCGTCTGCGCAGCCACGACGGCGAATATCGATGGATCCAGGACGACGGCACTCCCCGCTATGACGCCCAGGGGAATTTTCTCGGCTATATCGGCCACTGCCTGGATATCATGGATCGCAAGCAGGCCGAAGCCGCCCTGATCCAGGCCAAGCACCAGGCCGAGGCCGCCAACAAGGCGAAGAGCGAGTTCCTGGCCAACATGAGCCATGAAATCCGCACTCCCCTCAACGGCATTATGGGCATGATGCAGCTTCTGGACACCACGCTCCTTGATGCCGAGCAGGAGGAATACGTCAAATTGTGCACATCCTCTGCTCGCCGATTGACCCGGTTGCTCTCGGATATCCTGGATCTGTCCCGGGTCGAAGCAGGCAAGATGACCATCCACGAGGCCGAGTTCCTGGTCCGGGAGCTTGGCGATTCCGTGTCCGACCTGTTCGAGGTCGCGGCCAGGGAAAAGGGCGTCCATCTGGAATGTTCCATTGATCCAGACACCCCCTCACGGCTCATCGGCGACGAGGCGCGGGTCCGTCAGATTCTGTTCAACCTGGTGGGCAATGCCCTGAAGTTCACGAAACAGGGGAGCGTCCGGCTGGAAATCGCGCCGTTGGCCACGGACACGGACACGGACAATGTCCGCAAAATCTGGTTTTGCGTATCCGACACGGGCATCGGCATTCCTGACGACAAGCTGGGCGGCCTGTTCAAGCCCTTTGTCCAGGTGGACGGCTCCTATGCCCGCGGCTTCCAGGGGGCCGGGCTCGGCCTGGCCATCGTCAAACGCCTCGTGGCCCTGATGGATGGGAAAATTTCCGTTGAAAGCGAGGTCGGCAAAGGAACCTCCGTACATGTGGTCCTGCCGTTCAGACCGACCGCCGGGGAGAGCGCTCTTGACCGCCATGGCCGCCATGGCCGACATGGCCGAAATGGGCCGGCACGACCGCATGAATCCAAACACAAACTGCGCATCCTGCTGGCCGAAGACGACCCGTCCAACGCCCTGCCGATCGGTAAATTACTGGAAAAAGCCGGCCACGCCGTGACCCTGGCCGAGGATGGGCAACAGGCTTTGGACGTGTTCAAGGATCAGGATTTCGACGTTATCCTGATGGACATTCAGATGCCGGTGATGAACGGAGTGGAAGCCACCAAAGCCATCCGCTCATCCACCGACCTCGGTCCCAAGAAAGATGTCCCCATCATCGCCCTGACCGCCTATGCCATGACCGGGGACCGGGAGAAGTTCATTGAAGCCGGGATGGACGATTATTTGGCCAAGCCGGTGCGGATGGAGGATTTGGAAAGGATGCTGGAGGCGAACGTATATCGCCTCAAAGCCGACCGCCAGCCGCCTGTCAAGAAAGACGCTGAACGTCAGTTCCACGCCGCACTGGCAGTTTGAATCCTTCGAGTAATCCCTGGGGCCATTTCGTCTCGGCCCTGGGCATCTCCTTCGGCTCCTACCCGGCCCGCCAGGGCCGCGGCCCTCAATCCCATCCAGACCCTCGAAATCCCCGCGCAAGAAATGTCCGCGTAAATCCGGAAGCGACAGGGTCCGCAATCCCGAACAGCGCTGCGGCACCCACACGAGCCCCTCCCCCCCCACTATCCGTGCGGCCTGAAATGGACTAAGGCGCTCCAAGAAACGTCAAGCCGCCGACTCCCGACAAATATGTCGGTACAGCACTCAGTTAGGCGGGATGGGGTGTCGCTGAGGAAAGCCTCATCAGCTTCTCCACGCCCTCGCGGGTCGTCGAGGCATGGACTTGGGGCCGTTGCTATGAGGAGCAATCCTCCAAAGCTCTAACAGCGTATCACGGGTTAACATCATGAAAAGAATGATCATGCTGCTGCTTGCCGTCGTCGTGTCGGGTTGGGTCCAGGCCTCGGAGCGGCCGGACGCCTTTGTGGAAATCAGGGAGGTGATTCCGGATGCGATCATGGATATCCGGTATTTCACCGAGCACAATTTTGTCGGCGCACGGGTGGACGGCTACGCGGCCCCCAAGTGCTATCTGACCAGGGAGGCGGCCCAGGCCCTGGCCGGGGTGCGGGCGGACCTCGCGCCGTTCGGCTTCGGGATCAAAATCTACGACTGCTTCCGGCCCCAGCGCGCCGTGGACCATTTTGTCCGCTGGGCCAAGGACGTGGACGACACGGCCACCAGGACCGAATTCTATCCCACGGTGGATAAAAGAAACCTGTTCCGGGACGGCTACATTGCCGAAAGGTCGGGACACAGTCGGGGCAGCACCGTTGATCTGACCATCGTGGAACTGCCGCCCGCGGAGCAGCCCGCATTCATCCTCGGCGAGACGGGGCAAAAGGAATGCTTCCTCCCGGCGGACCAGCGCTTTCCGGACAACGGCATCGACATGGGCACGGGGTTTGACTGCTTCCATGAACGCTCCCACCCGGAGGATTCCAACCTGACCACCCGGCAACGGCTGAACCGGCTGCTGCTGAAGACCCTCATGGAAAAACACGGCTTCAAATACTATGACAAGGAATGGTGGCACTTCACTTTGGCCGACGAACCGTTCCCGGACACCTATTTCGATTTTGTGGTAAAATAGACAGTCTCTTCCATATTTTTTCAAGAAGATAGCCATCCATGACCCTACGCGCCGATTCGGATCGCATCCTGCATGCCGTGGACGACAAGCCGGGCTGGGGGCTGTCGCTGCTTTTGGGTTTGACCCATGTTTCCCTGATTTTCGACGGGATCATCTTCCTGCCGATCATGATCGGCAAGGCCACCCACACTCCGCCGGAACAGGTCGCCTTCGTCACCTTTGCCACGATCCTGGTCGCGGCCCTGGGCACCTTGATCCAGACCCTGCGGGTGGGGCGCATCGGTTGCGGGTTCGTGCTCTTCATGGGCTCCTATTCCGCCTTTCTGGCCTGCACCCTGAGCGCGATCCGCATGGGCGGGCTGGAGCTGATGGCCACCATGACCCTGCTCAGCGCGCCGGTGGTTTTTTTCTACTCCTACTTCCTGCGGTTTTTACGCCATATCGTCACCCCGCAAATCGGCGGGATCATGATCATCCTCGTGGCGCTGAGCCTGATGCCCATCGCCATCGAGCTGTGGCAGGGCGGCTTTCCGGATCGGCCCGGATTCGGCTCGTATCCCAACTATGTCGTGGGCGTGGTCACCATGGCCGTCCTGGTGCTGCTGATGCTGTTCGGCACCACCACGTTGCGGCTCTGGACTCCGCTGCTGGGCCTGGGCGCGGGATGCGCGGCGGCCTGGTTTTTCGGGATTCTCCAACTCGACCAGGTCCTCTCCGCGCCCTGGATCGGGTTGCCTCAATGGGCCTGGCCCGGGCTCGAACTCAACCTGGGATTGACCCATGTCCCCCTGCTGGCCGCATTCGTCATGGCCGCGCTGGTCAGTGCCATGGAAGGCACCGGGAACATCATGCTCGTGCAGCAGTTTTCGTTGCGTCGGTTTCGCAAGGTGGACTACCAGCAGGTTCAGGGCGGGCTGTACGGCGACGCCGCGGCCAAGGCTCTGGCCGGAGTGAGCGGAGCCGCGCCGGTGGCCACGTTCTGCGACAACCTGCCGCTACTGAAGATGACCCGGGTGGCGTCCCGCCGCGTCGGCTTGATGGGCGCGGCCATCCTGTTCGCCCTGGCCTTTCTGCCCAAGATTTCCGGTTTTCTGCTGGACCTGCCCGCCCCGGTCATCGGTGGAATGCTCGTGGTCATCTGCGGGATGCTTTTTGCCGCGGGCATCGGTCTGATCATCAGTTCCGGACTGGATTTTCAAATCGGCCTGATCCTGGGGTTGTCTTTGTGCACGGGGCTCGTGGCCGAAACCCGCAGTTTCTTTCCCGAGGTGATGCCCGTGGCTCTGGCCCCGATGCTGCAAAACGGCGTGGCCATGGGTGGGTTCGTGGCCATGTTCATGAGTCTGTTGCTGGTCCTCTTTCCCAAGCCCCGCAAGACCTTCCGGCTTGCGCCGCGGTCGGAGGAAATGCCCAGGCTGCTGGCCACGCTGGAGGATGTTCGACACGAATTCAAGATGAGCGACGGAAGCTTCCATCGCCTGCGCCTGGCCTGCGAAGAGACGTTCGATCATCTCTGCGGGCACGTCGCCGACGGGGACGAGACCTGCCTGTTCGACATTCAGCGCAGGGAAGACGGGATGTTCGTGGAAATCATCTGCGGTTCACGGGTCGAAGACGTGGACAATTGCCCCCCGCCCGTCCACCCCTCCTGCGCCAACGAAGCGGAATTGTCGCGACTGGGGCTGTTCCTGCTGGCCAAAATGGCCCGCGACGTGTTGCACTACCATCTCTCCGGGAATACGTACATTTCTTTTTTCATTGACGGCTGAACTTGAAAATAACGCAACAAAGGACATCCCATGCGACGTCGTTTGACCAGTCTTTTAGCCATCGGTTGGTTCGTCTTCCTTGGTTCTGGGCTTGGCCCTGGTCCGGTTGCCGCCAAAGGCACGGGTGTTCTGGTCCGGGAACTGGCCAGGGCGGAAACGAGCTGGGATGGAGCATTGCTGCCGTCCTACCCGGAAGGACAGCCGGAGGTCCGCATTCTGAGCATCACCATTCCGCCTGGAACAAAGCTGCCCGTGCACCAACACCCGGTCATCAATGCGGGCATCCTGCTCAGCGGCCGCCTGCGGGTGCATACCCTGGACGGCCAGGTCCTGGACTTGCAAGCCGGGGAGGCCATTGTCGAGGTGGTCGGCACCTGGCACTGGGGCGAAAGCCTGGGCGACGAACCCGCGCACATCGTGGTCTTCTATGCCGGGACAGCGGACCTGCCCATCACGCAAACACGGGAATAGCCCGCGCCACGTGTCCATGCTCCACGCGCACACCCTGGGCGGGGCCTATGTCGACTTCCAGGAAGCCGTCACCAAGTCCATCAGTATCGGCAAGTCCGCCGACCTGGTCGTCCTGGACCGCAATGTCCTGGAGGTCCCGCCAAGCGAGATATCCCGGGCCGGGGTCAGCTTCGGCAATGCGTTTTTCGCTTGAGAAAATGCAGTTATCGGGGTCGGCGTCGGTATCGGGATCGGGATCGGGATAGATACTGTTTGTTCGCCAATAATCCTAATTCGACCCCGATACCGATACCGATACCGAAAGAGAAGCTTTGAATTGGAAATGGTATGAGATCGTCGTCATTGATCCGACCAGATAATCTTTTACCGGTTTTCCTGGGAACAGACACAGGAGTTGATTGATGCGCAACCATTCCCTTTCCTTCAAGCTCACCGCCCCCTGCGATATGGCGGCCCTTCCCCTTGTCCTGGCATACGTGCGCGAGGCTGCCGTACTCGTCGGCTTTGCCGGGGACGACATTTCCCGGATCGAACTGGCGGTGGAGGAAGCGGTGTCCAACGTCGTGCAACACGCCTTTCTGGAAGACGACGAGCCGGGTGCCTTTGATATTGTCTGCGAGCAGGTCACCCTGGGCCTGCGGATCATCATCCGGGAAAAGGGCATCCCCTTTGACCCGGGCAAGGCTCCTGTTTTCGAGCAGGGCGACGACCTGGAGCAGGTTTCCGCCAGGGGCATGGGCATGGCCTTGATGCGCCAGACCATGGACGAGGTCGCCTTCCACAACCTGGGGCCGGACGGCAAGGAAACCCGCCTGGTCAAATACCTGCCCGGAAAAAGCGTCCACCCGGGTTTCGAGGCCCAGGGACAGGACGTGGACCCCACGGAGACCGCCTTTGACCCGCAACCCACGGACAGCGCCCCCGCACCGAAGACGTCTCCGCCGCGCATCGACTACACCGTGCGCCGGATGACCGCGGACGAGGCCATCGAGGTTTCCCGCAGCGCGTACAAGAACCACGGCTACACCTTTTTCAACGAGGTCATCTACTATCCGGAACGGATGGCGGAAATGAACGCCGCGGACGACATGATCTCCGCGGTGGCCGTGACCGGAGCCAATGAGTTCATGGGCCATGCCGCGCTGGTGTTCGAGGATGCCGAGGCCAGGACCGCGGAGTACACCTTTCTGTTCGTCAACCAGGCTTTTCGCAACCAGGGCTGCATGGAGCGGCTGACCCGGTTTCTGCTGACAACCCCCAAAACCCGTCCCCTGACCGGGGTGTATTCCTATTCCGTGGCCAATCACGTCTTTACCCAGCGCGGGTTGATCAAGCTGGGTTACCGGGACTGCGGCATTCTCCTGGCCACCAGCCCGGCCACCTGGAAATTCAAGGGCATTGACGAGCCCGGCACCCAGCGGATCAGCGTGGTCGTAAGCTTTGTCTACCTCGAACAGCCCAGCCCGCGTCAAGTTTTCGCCCCTCCGCACCACCGGGAGATGATCGGACGCATTCTCGAACATATCGGCGCCCCCCATGTCCTGGCCTCGCCGCCGCAAAATCCGCCGTCTCTCGCTGCCCATGCCTCGCGCATCAATACCAAGGTGTATCCCCTGGAAAATTGCGCCATGATCAAGGTCCATGACTATGGCTCGGACTGTGTCCGCGAGGTGCGGCGCATCCTCCGCGAGCTTTGCCTGAAGCAGGTGGCGGCCATCGACCTCTTATTGCCCCTGGATGACCCGACAACCTGTTTCGTCACAACGGAACTGGAAAAACTCGGCTTCTTCTTCTCCGGCATCCAACCCGAAGCCGGCCGGGGAGACGCCCTGATCCTGCAGTATCTGAACAACATTCCCTTTGACTACGACAAGGTGCAGGTCTTTTCGGACCTGGCCCGGGACCTGCTGGCCTACATCAGGCGCCATGACCCCAACGAGAATCTGTAGGCCATGAATCACGGACGACCCTATGCGGACAGCGTCCTGTTGGCGGGGCGTGTTGCCGGGCCAGGCGCACCAAATGATGCGCCAAAAGACGCGTCAGAAACACGCTCCGATGCCGTGGCCGTGCGCCAGGGCAGGATCGCGGCCATGGGCACGGCCCGGGAGATTCGGGCCTGGATCGGGCCGAACACGGAGGTTGTTGACATTGCGGGCGGACTGATCCTGCCGGGGTTCCGGGACGCCCACATCCACCCCATCCTCGGCGGCATGAATCTGGTGGAGTGCAATCTGACCGGTCTGGTGGAGCGGGATGCCTGCCTGGCCCATATCGCGAGCTATGCCCGGGCCAACCAGGACCAGGACTTCATCCGGGGCGGGGGCTGGTTGCCGGATCTTGCGCCGCGCCGCGAGCATCTGGACGCCATTGTTCCGGACCGTCCGGTGCTGCTTAAATCCATTGACGGCCACAACGCCTGGGTGAACACCAGAGCCCTGGTTCTGGCCGGAATCACCAGGGACACGCCCAACCCGCCCGGCGGGATCATCGAACGGGATGCGCTCAGCGGCGAGGCAACCGGTATCCTCCGGGAGTGGACGGCCATGGAGCTGGTGGAGTCACGCCTGTCGGCCCCGACCTTGCGGGATCGGGTCATGGCCGGCTGGGCCTTTTTGCAGCGGGCCGCCGGTATGGGCATTGTCTCGGTCCATGAGGCCATGGCCCATGAAGAAGAGCTCCTGGCCTATCAGGCCCTGGAGCGAGACGGCGACCTGCACATGCGGGTGCAGGCCTCCCTGCTCTGCGAACCGGAAAAAGGCCTGGCCCAGATTGATCACCTGCTCCATCTCCGGGAGTCCTTTCAATCCGCGCTGATCACGCCGCGCACGGTCAAAATTTTCGTGGACGGGGTCATCGAAGGCCGCACCGCCCTGCTTCTGGAGCCCTACGCGGACATGCCGGGCTACCGGGGCGAATGCCTGTGGGCCTTGGACGAACTGCACCGGATTGTCACGGCCCTGGACGCCCACGGCTTCCAGATCCATTTTCACGCTGTTGGGGATCAGGGCGTTCGCCTGGCCCTGGATGCAGTAGAGCAGGCCCAACGTGAAAACGGCCGTCCGGAAACACGTCCTGGCGCCCGGCATATGATCGCCCATGCCGATCTGATCCATCCCCGGGACATTCCCCGCTTCCGGGCCCTGGGCGTCATCGCCAACCTCCAGCCGATCTGGTTTTGCGAGGAAAAGCATTTTGCCCATACCACCCTGGTCTCCCTGGGGGCGCAGCGGGCCTGGAGCCTCTATCCGGTCCGGGATCTCCTGGACAGCGGCGCGGCCCTGACCTGCGGCACGGACTGGCCGTTCAGCGGGGAGCTGAACACCTTCAATCCCCTGGAATCCATCCAGATCGGCGTCACCCGCCGCGGCCTGGACCCGCAAGAGGTTCAGGCCTACAACCCGACCCAGTGCGTCCCCTTGGCCGCCATGCTCCACGCCCACACCCTGGGCGGCGCCTATGCCGACTTTCAGGAAGCCGTCACCGGGTCCATCACGGTCGGCAAATCCGCCGACCTCGTTGTCCTGGACCGCGACATCCTCAAGGTCCCGCCCGACGAAATCTCCCAGGCCAGGGCCAGCCTGACCATGTTTCAGGGCAGAATCATTCACCGCATTCCCATCGCGGATTCAGCCTCGGCCAGGCCCGGGCGGTGAAAAGACTGGATTCCGATCTGGTTTTCCCGGTCGGTTTTCAGCTTGCTCCGGCCTTGGAGCAGGTTGCCCGAAATTTCAACATCTTCCCAAGGTACGGCAACATCGCCTATACGTCGGCCAGGAATATTTTCACCGTATTCCCGGACAGCACCTTTTCCCAAACCCATTCAACCTGCCGATCCTGCCCGGCAATCCCCACGGAGAACAATCATGACCTTGTCACGTCTGCTTTGCACCCTGCTGCTCACTCTGCTTTTCGTGGTGCCCGTTCACGCGGCTGATCTGGAATGGGATATCGAGGTCGGGATCGACGACAGCATCTTCCCTTCGCTGATTATCGCCACCTCCACGTTGCTCGACGATGCCGACGACCCCGATCCCACCATTCTTGGCGACCCATGGGGTTTCGTGGGCGTGAGCATCGTCGCGCCCGCCGACCGAACACTCGTGCGCGTGGAAATTTCCAGCGGCAAGCTGATCAGCCCCAGCGTCTGGGAGGGCCTGTTGCCCAAAAAGGGCGAGACCTATCTGATCAACCCGGTCTTGAAGTTCGATTACGACGCCCTGCTTGCCGTTCACCAGCCCTTCCCGGAGGTGGTCACGGCCCGGGTTGCACTCAACGGTCAGCCCCACACCGAAAAAAGCAAGCGCGTGCCCGTGCGCACCATCAATGACTGCATCTTGGGTTTTGAGGACGAAGAGGGCGATTTCGTGGACACGTCATGGCTGTTTGCCGCCTACGTCAACGAGAACCATCCGGTGGTGGACGCGCTTCTGGGGGAGGCCCTCAAGGCCGGATACGTGGATTCCTTTGCCGGTTATCAGAAAGACGCCGACGAAGTGGCCGAGGAGATCAAGGCCGTTTACCGGGCCATCCAGGCCCGGGGGTTCAAGTACAGCAACATCACCAGATCCTCCGGGGAATCCGGAGTCGTGGCCATGCAGCACGTCCGCCTGATCGGCCAGCAGGTCCGCACGGCCCAGGCCAACTGCGTCGAGGGCAGCGCGCTCTTTGCCTCGGTCTTCCGCAAACTGGAAATGAGTCCGTTTCTGGTCTCCGTGCCGGGCCACATGTTCGTCTGCGTTCACCTGGATGAGGAGCAGGAAGAAACCTTGTGCATTGAGACCACCATGGTCGGAATCGCATCCTTCGAGAAGGCCGTGTCCGCGGGCAACGATCAATTCCTGAAAGCCCTGCCTTTCTTTATCAGCGACTCCATGAACGAGGAAACCTCGGAAGGCTACGCGATCATCGACATCGACGACGCAAGGCAATCCGGCATCATGCCCATCAGTGAAGCTTTATGATTACATGGGCAAGACACCCTAACAGGCTGTTTTCCAGCCATGCATCAGCGCAGCATTGGACAAATGAGCATTATGCAGCTGAAGCATTGAATATCAGAAAAATTTGTGCAGCGCGCTTGAAAATATCAGCACCACGTACGCAGACAAAGGCCACTCCGAGGAAAATTCCGTGCTGAACATCTCTAAAACAAAGGTGACTCGTATGTTCCGGAAATCAGGTTGTGTGATGGTTGTCGTTCTGGTCGGGTTGATGGCTATGACTGTTACCGCATCAGCCGAACAGAGAGTGGGAATTGTCTTCTCCACGGGTGGTTTGGGCGATTTGTCATTCAATGATGCCGCACTACACGGACTGCAGAAGGCCAAAAGAGATATGGGTATCTCTTTCCAGTTCATCGAGCCCAAGGATGTTGAACACCTGGAAGACCACCTGATAGCATTTGCCACGGAAAATTACGACCTGGTTTTCGCGGTCGGGTTTCAACATGAATCTGCCTTGAAACAGGTTGCCCAGGATTTCCCGCACATCAAGTTTGCCATAGTCGATAGCGTGGTGTCCGCCCCGAATGTCAGCTCATTGGTCTTCATGGAGCATGACGGCTCATTTCTGGTGGGCGTCCTCGCTGGAATGATGACGGAAAGCAATATCGTCGGCTTTGTCGGTGGGTTGGAGGTTCCAATCATTCGCAAATTTCAAAGCGGATTCGAACAGGGAGTCGGCTCCGTCAATCCGGATGCCCGTGTGCTGGTTGACTATGCGCAAAGTTTTCGCGCCCCGGCATTGGGCAAGGAATTGGCCATCTCGCAGAACAAACGTGGGGCCGATATCGTCTACCATGCCAGTGGTGCAACAGGAATTGGAGTCATATTCGCTGCCCAGGAAAATGGATTCTATGCTATCGGGGTGGATTCGGTACAGGACCATCTGGCTCCGGGCACGGTTCTAACCAGCATGGTCAAGCGTGTTGACGTCGCTGTTTATGAAACCATTCGAAGCCTGGTGGAAGGGGATCTCCAGCCGGGAGAGCGACATTTCGGCGTGGCCGAAGGCGGAGTCGGCACCTCGGATTTTCAATACACCCGCGACATCATCCCCCAGGCTGTGCTCGATGCCGTGGAATCGGCCAAGACGAAGATCATCTCCGGTGAGATCGTCGTCATTGATCCGACCAGGTAATCCTATGACAACTCTGCTCTTGTGCATCGGCCTGCTCGTTCTGGGTTATTTCACCTACGGCAAGGTGGTTGAGCGGATATTCGACCCGGATCCGAGCCGTCCGACGCCGTGTTCCACCATGGCCGACGGGGTGGACTACGCTTCCATGCCCACCTGGAAGGTCTTTTTTATCCAGCTTTTGGACATCGCGGGGATCGGACCGATCTTCGGGCCGATCCTGGGCGCTCTGTACGGCCCGGTGGCTCTGGTCTGGATCGTGGTGGGCGCGATTTTCGCGGGCGCTGTGCACGACTATTTCAGCGGGATGCTTTCGGTACGCAACAAGGGCGCGTCCATCCCGGACGTGGTGGGCGCCTTCCTGGGCCTGCACGCCCGCCGGGTGATGCGGTTCTTTTCCCTGTTGCTGCTGCTCCTCGTGGGCGTGGTGTTCGTCCTCAGTCCGGCCCAGCTTCTGGGCAATCTGACCGGCCTGAACGTCCAGTTTCTGGTGGCCTGCATCTTCGGCTACTACTTCCTGGCCACCATCCTGCCCATCGACAAGCTTATCGGCCGCTTGTACCCCTTTTTCGGCGCGCTCTTGCTCTTCATGACCCTGGGCGTGCTCGTGGGCATGGCCCTGGGCGATGCCCCGGTCCTGCCGAACCTGGACGTGACGGTGAACACGCACCCGCAAGGCCTGCCCATCTGGCCGCTGCTGTTCATCACCCTGTCCTGCGGGGCCATCAGCGGCTTTCATTCCACCCAATCCCCGCTCATGGCCCGCTGCATCCGCAATGAATCCAGTGGACGCCTGGTGTTCTACGGCGCCATGATCGCCGAGGGGATCATCGCCCTGGTCTGGGCCGCGGCCGGGATGACCCTGTTTTATGGCCCGGAGGCTTTGTTTCAGGTCATTCAAAGCGGTACGCCCTCCCTGGTGGTGGACCAGGTCTGCCGGACCCTGCTAGGTCCGGTGGGCGGGTTTCTGGCAATCCTGGGCGTGATCATCCTGCCCATCACGTCCGGGGACACGGCCTTTCGATCCAGCCGTTTGATCCTGGCGGAAACCTTCAGCCTGCCCCAGGCCCGGGCGGCCAAAAGACTGCTTCTGGCCGTCCCGCTGTTCATCGTGGCCTTTCTCGTCAGCACCCAGGATTTTAATCTCATCTGGCGCTATTTCGGCTGGAGCAATCAGACCCTGGCCATGTTGGTCCTGTGGTCCGCGGCGATCTTTCTGCGCCAAAGCGGCAAATTCCATTGGATCGCAACGGTCCCGGCCCTGTTCATGACCGCGGTGACCGTCTCCTTCATTCTCCAGGCATCCATCGGCTTCAATCTCTCTCCGGGCCTCTCCAACCCGGTTGGCGTGGCCGCGGCGGCCCTGGCCCTGGCCGTTCTGCTACGGGTCAAGCCGCGAAACTCGCACACGCCATGAAGAGGATTCACCAGAAATCATCCTCGGCCGATGTTTTCGGGACGTCTCGGCCTGGCGCGAAGGGATGAACTTTCATCTCTCTGGCAATAAGCAAGTCCATTACGGAATTGTCGCGACAAATTCGCAATGGAAAGCGTGGCCCCAGGTGGAGTTCACGCTTGCCCAGTACGCGTTCATCGTCTTCGGCGCGGCCCTCAGCGCCGTGGCCGCCACCGGGGCCCTGGCCATTTGTCCCATGTTCTGCTTCTGCCCATCATCTGCGAGCCCCTTGGCCTTCCGGTGGAGCCCGCGATCCTGGTGGCTACGCCCTGCTGACCGTCATGTCCCCGTTCTCGGCCGCGGTCCAGACAGTGTTCAGCAGCGACCTGACCGCCCTGGTCGTTGCAACCCAGGCCGAACCAGCCGACTTTGCCACCAATGTTGGCAATGCCAACAAAATGGGCGCAAACTGTGCGGCCTGATACAGTTGACACTTTTTTATAATATCATGAAATCGTTTAATTTTTTCATGGCATGGATCGTGCTAAAAAGAGTATAATGCCTGCAACACTCAACCAAGGAGTATCGTCATGAGAAAAACGTGGAGAAGGATTTTCGGAACAGCGGCCCTGGCCCTGCTGTTCATGGCAACCCCCAACCTTCATGCCGCCACCGGCACCTACATCGACTGCATCCACGGCTGTCCCGACCTGATCGTCTGCACCAACTGCTGCAACGAGACGTTCAGCAGCATCCTGGCGACCTGTAACGCGAACCGGGACAATTGCGAGGCTCTGTGCCCGCCGGGGAACATGGACTGTCTCGACGCATGCATGATGGCCAGGAACGATTGCCTCAAGCAGGACACGCGGGAATTCGACTGCCCGCACTGGAAGGCCGGCGGCCCGCAGCCGGGTATGACGAAGACATCAGAGTGCAGGTTTTGTCATGAGGATGACCGGTAGAGTCATTTCGATATTTGATAGACATTCTCCGGCATCGCCTCGCGATCGAATGAAAAGCATCATGGCGTGACATCGTGTTTCAGTCCTGGGGAGCTACCCGGGGCATTCAAACAATTCAGAAGTGGTGGTTCAACCACTGAACCGGAGGAAATGATGGGAGATAAAAAACTGATTAACGGTATCTTTTGTTTTGTGTCAGGCGTCCTCTTTGCCTCAATTGTCTTGTTCTGCGTGGTCACTGTGCCAAAGGCCGATGCCGATTCCGGAATGAGCTGCATGAGAACTAACCTGAATGCCTGGGGATACAGAAACACAATACCCAACTCAACCATTGATATTGTTTATGAGATTCCGGGCTGTATAAGAAGCTATGGTTACACGATAAATACTGTCGGTATCCATAATGGCATGGTACGGGTAACCTATTCCGGTCCTGGCACGAAAACGAAAGGCATGGGGGCCGGCGATACGACCAGCGGCATTGTACCATTTTAGAGGTCAGTGCAAAAAGTCCTTTGGACCAAACAAAATGCCTTATGGACTTCCGGCAACATATTGTTTTTGCTAGCAAACTAACCACTCACCACTGACCACAGCTTGGTGCAAAAAGCACTTTTTGCACCAAGCTCCTCAAACAGCACGGCTTTAACTGGTTGGTATTTTATTCTAACATTTTTAAATTATGTATTTTTTTTGCAAGGCATGGAACATTCATTATCAAGTCAGCATCTCACCATCCAATCAAAGAGGAACGATCATGAATACAATGTGGAAAACAGATTCAAAAAAAGTTGCCTGTGCGCTGATCATCGCCTGCGCCCTGGTCTTTACAGCGGTCACGCCTGCATTGGCTGACGAGAATTATGCCTGTAGGTGTAAAGGTATTAAATACTGGATTCTGTTCGTACCCTCATATGGCAACTGCGGAAACGGTTTTGCCGGTGGCAGCAAAGGCGCGGTGACAAGGGACATCTCCCGTGACACTCTCTCCAGCTATATTCCCCCCGGAGTCATCGGTCAGGTAACTTCAGGAAACTCGCAATGCGGATATTACCCGGATTCAGGCTGGAACTGCGGGAAGATGAGCGGAAGTTCCCTTCCGCAATGCATTAACGATTAGCAATGATGATGGCGGCACTTCACCCTGGCCGATGAACCGTTCCCTGGTATCTATTCTGACTTCGTGGTGGAATAGATACAGATACCTTCCATATTTTTCGATACGTAACTACTCATCACAGAGTAATGCTGTTGACTGGGTCGGAGTCGGAATAGGGATCGGAATCGAAAACGCCGGGGAGCGTTCTAAATTCTTCCTGTTCCGATTCCGAAACCGACCCCGATACCGATCCTGATTGTTGGAGCAAGAGCGGACACAAAAAATGCTGAGAGGATACGTTTTGCTTAGTGATAATTTGAGAAAATCGCTATTTGGTAAGAATTGTTCGTAATATAGCACAATTTTTAAAAAATAAGGAGATTGTAATGCGAATTGTGATGATGAATCTTGTTTTCTGTGCTATTGTTTTTGTTTCTCCTGTCGCAGCATCAACGGCACTGGAAAGGGCCTACAACAGGTGTATCGAAGGCTGCGTCGAACTTGATGAAACAGTTTGTAAGCAATGCTGTGAAAAGGCTTTTGAACCTGTAGTTTTGCGCTGTCGATTGCAATACATTGAATGTTTGAATGCTTGCAAAAACGATAATATGTGCAGAAATAACTGCATTTATAAAACCAAAGATTGCGGCAGTGGCGCAAAAGGTGAGCATATTTGCCCTTGATTGGGAATATGGAGCAATTTGTTCCTGTCCATGGGCTCGGCTGGGGCGTGGAACCAGGATGATCCGGAATAACAGTCCGTTGAAAAACTCCCAATTGCTGCGTCGCTGCAAAAAGTTCAAACTCTCACGTATGAATAAATACGCTTCGACCTTGAACTTTTTTTGCTCCTTGCACTTGGGGTTTTTGAACGGACTGCCGGATAAGGACTTTTTCAACACTCAGATAAACGGTTCTTCGACGTTGGATGTGGAATTGCGTAACAGCCTGCATTTGCTTCGAATCGGCGAGCCCCTCAAGGTAACGGGCAAAAGCCGGATTGACCCAGAGCGCCACGGAACGCATGCCGGATGGGGGCACATCCGCCGGACGCGGCTTTCGCGGATGAACCGGAAAAGAGGGAAGCCGAAGGTCGCGCCCCCACGGGCGTTTTCGCCCTCACCGGCGGCTTTGCCTCCAATCCCGAAGACCTGACCGAGACCGATCTGCCCGTCGTCCGTGCCGATCAGGATTTCGTCTGCGTGGACGACCTCGGCCTCGCGAACGTCGATCGGGCCGGATTGATCCAGGTGGCGCAAAAGGCCTGCGCATCTGGTGCATCCAGATCCGTCCTGAAAACGTCCTGCACGCCCTCATCGTCGCGGACGCCCTGGGCCGGGCCAGGAAGGGTAGTCGTCTAAAATAAACGAAAATCGAGTACGGCGTCATCTCCGTGTTGCTGACAAGCAACGTAACACCACCCGTTTCCGCCGTTCTTGTTTGCAGTGCCAAAAAGGTTGGTGCCAACCACGCTGTCGCGCGCGGCTGGCAGGTTTCCGCAACAAATTGAAATTATGCATATTTCCTGCTTGGCGCGAATCGTGCTTAATTGAATGAAACATCAACACCATTCAACGTTCAAGGAGGATCGTCATGAACAAGATGTGGAGAAAGCTGTTCGCCGTTTCGGCGCTGGCATGCATGCTCTGCCTGACCGGACTGGTCATGTCCGGCCCTGCCTTTGCCCAACAGTGCGTGGACAACGGAGACGGGACCGTGACGGACAACAACACAGGCAAAATGTGGCAAAAAGAACCGGCCGTTCAAATGGATTATGCTACGGCCATTGGCTATTCCGTTTCTCTTTCTTTAGGCGGTCATTCCGGCTGGCAGCCTCCAAGCAAGGATGAATTGCTGGACCTTTCTCGCTCACCATGCAAAAACATGATGGACTTGATACCCTATTTTCATTGGTCATACAGCCGTTCTGGGAACGATGATCAACTCGCCTGGTACGTGGACCTTAAAAACGGCGACGCGAAACTTGAAAAAATGTCGAGTCGTCTCTTTGTCCGTGCTGTGCGTTATTATTAATGATTTGGTGATTCGGTTGCTTGAACTCGTGAGGATACGTCACGTAACACCCCACGTAAGCAGTGGATTCTGTTCATACCCTCATATGGCAACTGCGGAACGGTTTTGCCGGTGACAGCAAAGGCACAGCTGGCATTGGAGTTCTTTCGCCAAATCCATTCCAGACTTCGCCTCATCGGCGCAATAGCTTCCGCGGAAGCATATCTACAGACGAATCAGCCAACCAACCACCAACTCAAATAGGAGCAACTCCCATGAAAAGATCGTCTTTCCCGTCGTATCCTCTCGGCCTGGCCAGGATCATCCTGGTCCTCGCCCTTTTTCTGTCCTCCCCGGCTCTGGCCCAGAACACCGACCACCAAAAAGCCATGGACCGGCTGAACGCCTATGCCGCGTACATGCTTTCGGAGCGGCCGCACTTCATCGGCTACCCCATCAACCAGGATACGGAACTGCACGGGTTCTACAAGTGGTATCAGGAAAGCGGGCTCTCCCAGGCGGCCATGAACAACGTGGGCGACCCGTACAAGACCAGCGGCTTGCTGCTCAACTCCCATGAATTTGAGCAGGAAGTGGTGGACTATTTCGCGCCCCGTTTCGGTTTCGACAAGGGCCATTGGGGCTTTGTCACGGCCAGCGGCACGGACGGCAACAACCACGGCATGTATTTCGGCAAGAAGGTCTTGCAGGCCCAGTCCGATCTGCCGCCCATCGCCTACGTCTCCGAGGAGGCTCACTATTCCATCAAGAAGCTGGCCGACGTGCAGGGCCTGGAGCTGCGCTTGATCAAGGCCGATCCCATGGGCCGGATGGAACTGGCCGACTTCGAGGCCCAGCTCGACCCAACCCGCCCGGCCCTGGTGGTCATTGCCATGGGCACCACGTTCAAGGGCGGCATCGACAACCAGTTGGGCATCAACGCCATCCTGGAAAAGGTCGGCCCGCCGGCCGTGTACCGCCACCAGGACGCGGCCCTGTTCGGGAGCATCCTGGGCTTTCTGCCGCCTCCGGCCAGCGACCTGGTGAACAGCGCCAAGATGGGCTTCGACTCCATCGCCATTTCCGGCCACAAGTTCTGGGGCCTGGACGAGCCGTCCGGGCTGTTCATCTCCACCCAGTATGTGCGCGACAACATCAACCCCTTCCAGGTGGCCTACCTCCAGGACGCCGTGCCCACCATCACCTGCTCCCGCAGCGCCATTTCCCCACTGAAGCTGTGGTGGAAGATCACGTTTTCCGAGCCCAACGTCTTCGAGAACCAGGCGGCCCAGCTCATCGCCAACGCCGAGTATCTGCATGGCGAGTTGGAAAAGCTGGGCATCAAGTCCTGGCTCAACGAATACTCCAACACCGTGTTCTTCCAGCGCCCCAGCCCAGCGATCATGGACTTCTACGGCCTGGCCCCGGATGTTCATCCGGAGCAGGGCGAGCTGGCCCACGTGCTGATCATGCAGCATGTAAGCAAGGATCTGCTGGATGAGTTCATCGCGGACGTGAAGAAGGATTTCGGGAAGTAACTCCTCCCAACGCTTGGCCAAAACGAACAGCTTCCTCGACATGTGCCTGTTTCTGGCTTTCTGTCCGCCAAACGTGGAGCTCAAAAGCATCGGAGGAACGCAGCAGGGCAAAATGAGCCTGATGCTCCAGTGGCTGCCCCTTACGCCGCCGCGTCAACGCGTGATCCATCCGCCCCAGCGCTATGCCGACATCGTCGCGACACTCTATCAACAGGCAGAAATACCGATATGCCCGGCAGCAGCCGCACCGCCGCGCCTGCCGCCGTCCTTGGCCGAGGGGAGCCCGCTGCTTCATTCCAGCCACATCCCAGACCTCAATGTCGGCGTTCTGGAAGTGGAAAACCTGGGCAACGATCCAACCACCGTGTCCAACTGGATTTTCCATTGGACCCGAAACCTCTGCCGCGACAAAGCGGACACGATATATTTGTTTCTGAACATTGAACAATATGAATGCGCCAAAGTTGCCGACGCCTGCGCCGAAAGGGGATACATTTTCGCGGGAGTGTCTCCAGACGCCTTTCCCGGAGCCGACGCGCTCGTCATGCAGTATATCAACGTATCCGGAGATCCATTCGCCAGGCTCGAAGTCTTCACCGACACAGCCCGCCTGTTGCGAGACTTCATCCGAGAAGAATGGACCGCACTGGAAAGGTGAGTCGCCATTGAGGGGAACCGAAAAAATAAACGACTTATACCAATTCTACTTCGGCAATGCGTTTTTTCGCTTGAGAAAATGCAGTTATCGGGGTCGGCGTCGGTATCGGGATCGGGATAGATACTGTTTGTTCGCCAATAACCTAATTCGATCCCGATCCCGATTCCGATTCCGACCCCGGCAACAGATTACTCTGTGCTGAGTAATTACCCCTTTTTATACATATGGTTGCAGGCTGGACACCTGTGAGATATGCGAAAACTGATGAAAAAAAACGTCTTGACGTTTAAACGCTGTAGCACCACAATGTCTTCAAACTCATGGAGGCGATAGTATGGAAGCAACTGTTAAGCGCGCGACGATTTATCTGGACGAGGTTGTTCATAAGGCTCTTAAAATGAAGGCGTTGGAGACATCTCGATCCGTTTCGGATCTTGTCAATTCGGCCGTAAAAAATGCTCTTGCCGAAGATGCCGAAGATCTTGCGGCATTCGAAAACCGGGTAAATGAGCCCCTTCTCAGTTATGATGAAATGGTGAAGAGGCTCAGGAAAGATGGCCGGATATAGCATATTTTTCAGGAAATCCGTGGAGAAGGACCTGTCCGGAATTCCAAAAAAGGATGTTAAAAAAATCCTTGACCGCATAAAAGACTTGGGAAATGACCCTCGCCCGCCAGGCGGCGAAAAGCTGACCGGGCAGGAACGGTACCGCCTGCGTCAGGGAAGATACCGCATTGTTTACTCCATCCAAGATGATGAACTGTATGGATTGTCACGATTGGTCATAGAAAAGATGTGTATCGCTGAAGGGACTGGGAGATTCACAATTCAGCAGACTAACGATGTCCGACTCCAAGCCAAAAATCTTCCAGCCAAGCCTTGAAGGCACCCCACCCATGAGCGAAATCATCATCTACGAAGACCCGGATATCACCAAGCCTGTCCAGGTGACCCTGGAAGGGGAAACGGTTTGGCTGACTCAAGAGCAGATGGCCAAGCTTTTTGGGCGAGAACGTTCTGTTATCACTAAGCATTTGCGTAAAATATTCAAGGAAAGCGAACTTGATCGGGAGGCAACTTGTGCAAAATTTGCACAGGTTCAAATCGGATATGAACCGAGAAACATTGGATAGTGAACGGAAGGATCAGAAACATCAAAGCAACAGGAGGATGGAGATGTCATACAGTTTGCCCCTTCACAAAATGACTTTGGCTGAAAAAATTGGGGTAATGGAAGAAATCTGGGAGGATATCTCCAAGGTGTCAGGCGAATATGAACCGCCTTTTTGGCATGCACAGATTCTTGATGAGCGAAAACGTCTTGCTGAAACTGGGGAAGTTGGATTTACAGATTGGGAAACGGCAAAAAGAGAAATACGGGAGAGCGTTTCGTGAGAGTTCGCATTTTTGACAATGCCAAACTCGACCTTGTTGAGGGTTACCGTTTCTATGAAGAGCAAGCCACGGGCGTTGGCCAGTATTTTCTTGATTCCATTTACGCCGATATTGACTCGCTCATGCTTTATGCCGGGATACATCCCATAAAGTTTGCCCATTTTCATTGGCTATTGGCCAAGCGTTTTCCGTATGCCATATACTACACTTATGATGTAGATGTCGCTTCAGTTTACGCGATCCTTGACTGCAGGCAACATCCTCAAAAAATTGAAAACCGCCTTTTACAAGAGCAAGCGCGACGCTGGAAATAACTTCAAGATTGTTATCAAGTAGCATCTCAACATGGAGCATCTCATGCAACGGACAAAATGTTTTTTAGCAAGTGTCCTGGCCATCGTGGCCACACTCCAGCTCTGGTTTGGGCTGCCGTTTGCCCAGGCCGAGACGGGTGAGAAGTCCCTTCCTTACAATGTCGGGCAATGGCTGCCCTCGGACCAGCAAGTCCTGGAGGATTGGCGGGCTGATCTGATTCGGGAAACGGACGCTTTGGCCGAAGATGTGCCCCTGCTGCCCGTTATCCGGGAATTCAAGGAACTCATTGAAAACGATCCGGAACTGTTCATGCTCTTCACCCAGATGTTCGAGCAGGTCCCGCAAAAGCCGCCGTTTCTGAATGACCCCACAGGCAAGCCGCAGATCAGGGATTACCGGCACATGCTGGTCCTGATGAACCGTATTCTGACCCAGGCCCCGGAATTCAACAAAACCGGGCTGGTGGGCTTTCCCATCAACGCTATCCTGGACTGGCCCATGGCCACTCCTGCCGGCACTTCGGCCTTCCTGAACGAAAAAGTGAATCGCCAATTGAAGAAGATCCTGAATCAGTGGGCCGTGTTCCTGGCCTCCCCGGATTCCCGCCATGTGCTCACCGATCATCCGGAAAAAGGCTGGTTCGGCCGGGACGCCCGGGAAGCCATGCCGACCTTTGTGGAGGATTTCAATTGCGACCCGGATCAGCCCCATTACGGCTTCGCATCCTGGGATGACTTCTTTACCCGGACCTTCCGCGACGGCCGCCGCCCCGTGGCCGAACCCGACAACGACGCGGTGATCGCCAATGCCTGCGAATCCGCTCCGTACCGGATCGCCACGGATGTCCAACTGCGCGATCAGTTCTGGATCAAGGCCCAGCCTTACTCGCTCTTCCACATGATGGACGGCGATCCACTCGTGGATCAGTTCAAGGGCGGGACCATTTATCAGGCCTTTCTGAGCGCGCTCAGCTATCACCGCTGGCACAGCCCGGTCAGCGGCAGAATCGTCAAGACCAGGCTGATCGACGGTTCCTATTACGCCGAAGCGCTTGACGAAGGCTTTGATCCGGCCGGTCCCAATGAATCCCAGGGATACATCACCCAGGTGGCGGCCAGGGCGCTGATCTTCATTGAAGCGGACAATCCGGATATCGGCCTCATGGCCTTGATGTTCGTGGGTATGGCCGAGGTCTCATCCAACGAGATCACGGTGTACGAAGGCCAGCATGTCCAAAAAGGCGACCAGCTCGGGATGTTCCACTTCGGAGGTTCCACCCATTGCCTGATCTTCCGCCCGGAAGTGAACCTGGAGTTCGATCTGCACGGCCAGACGCCGGGACTGCACTCGGAAAACATTCCGCTCCGGGCCAGAATCGCCGTGGTCAAGGACAGCCAGGGCGAATGACCGTCAGCGCGGTTTCAGCCCGGAGCAGTTGGAAAGCCTAGTCCGGGCAATTGAGTGGACCGCGGCCCGACGCGACCCACTGCACGCCTCTGATTTTGTAGCGGGAAGCCGCACAATGAGACAGGCATGCTCAGGCCAACCTCAACCCCGGAGCTGTGATGAACGTTGCATCCGATACCGTCGCCAAGGTTTTGCAAATTCTGCATGAGGAAATCGTGCCCGCCCAGGGCTGCACCGAACCCATCACCATAGCTCTCGTGGCGGCAAAAGTCCGTGAAGTGCTGGGCATCCTTCCGGAACAGGTCAGCATTTTCGTTTCCGGGAATATCATCAAGAACGTCAAAAGCGTGGTCGTACCGGGCAGCGGGGGGATGGTCGGGATTGAGGCCTCGGCGGCCATGGGCATCGTGGCCGGGGATTGCAGCAAAGACCTGATGGTGATCAGCGGCATAACCGAACAGGACATGGCCGGGGTCAGGGAGTGCCTGGAGCGGACATCCTTCAAGGTGATCCACGAAAAGACGCCCATCAAGCTGTATATCAGGATCGAGGCGGTTGCCGGGGACCAGAGCGCCGAGGTCGAGGCGCGGTATCTGCACACCAACCTGACCAGAGTCGTCAAAAACGGCCAGGTTCTGCTCAACCGCGGCTTCAGTCCCGAAACCTTTCACACCACCGAGGAAGATCGTTCCATCTTGTCGGTCCGCCTGATTTACGACCTGGCCAGGACCATTGATCTGGATTTGATTCGGCCCCTGTTCAGGCAAGTTATCGACCTGAACAGCACCATCGCGGAGGAGGGGCTGCAAAATACCTACGGTGTGAACATCGGGGCCAGCATTCTCAAGAACATTGAGCAGGGGATCTACGGCGACGACGTGCGTAACCGTTGCGCGAGCTTTGCCGCGGCCGGCAGCGACGCACGGATGAGCGGCTGCCCGTTGCCGGTGATGACCACCAGCGGGAGCGGCAACCAGGGCATGACCGCCTCACTACCGGTGATCAAATTCGCGCGGCTGAAAGGGCACAGCGAAGACGAATTGATCCGGGCCCTTTTTCTCTCGCACCTGTGCACCGTGCACATCAAAACCCAGGTGGGCCGCTTGTCGGCCTATTGCGGGGCGATGTGCGCGGCGGCCGGGGTGAGTGGGGCGCTGAGCTTCCTGATGGGCGCGGATGACGACACCACGGCCCACGCCATCGTGAACACCCTGGGCAACGTCTCGGGGATCATCTGCGACGGGGCCAAGCCCTCCTGCGCCATGAAGATCGCCACGGGCATCTACGCCGCCTTTGATTCCGCCACCCTGGCCTCCTACCACCGGGACCTGCACGGAGGCGAAGGCATCGTGGGCCACGACGTGGAAGCCACCATCCGCAATATCGGTGTACTGGCCAGCACGGGCATGGAGCAGACCGACGAGGTGATCCTGAAGATCATGACCTCCGAGTGAGGACGGCCAAACCCGGTACGATCTTGGCATTAAAACCATGTCGGCGCGGTGATTGCGCCGCAACCGACCAACAAGCAAGCATGGGGAACACATGGGCGCGACGCGCGAGCAGCTGAAGATGACGTCCCAGGACTGGGGATGGGTGGCCGTGAATATCGGCATGGGCATCGGAGCCGGGATCGTCTTCCTGCCCATCCAGGCCGGAATCGTGGGGCTGTGGACGTTTCTGCTGGCCGTGCTCATTGCCTACCCGGCCCTGTACCAGTTCCAGCGACTTTTCATCAACACGCTGGTGGAAGCCCGGCAGGCCACGGATTATCCGGCCACGATCAGCGAATATCTGGGAGACAAGTGGGGGGTCGGGCTGGGGTTTTTGTATTTTCTGATGCTGGTGATCTGGCTCTTCGTGTACAGCGAAACCGTGACCAACGACAGCGCGTCCTACCTTCAGACCGCGGGCATGACCGAGGGGCTCTTGTCCGCCAATCCGTTCTACGGCCTGGCCATTGTCGCGTTTCTGGTGCTCGTGGCCTTTGCCAGCAAGACCCTGCTCCTCAATCTGACCAAGCTCCTGGTGGTGGTCATCCTTTCGTCCCTGACCGTGCTGGCCCTGATGCTCATCCCGCATTGGGACCTGGGCAATATCAAGGAAATCACCTCCATTGGGAACCTGCTGACCCAGACGATCATCACCCTGCCTTTTGCCATGACCTCCATTCTTTTTCTGCAGTCGTTGAGCCCCCTGGTCGTCTATGCCCGCTCCGAACATCAGGACATCGATACCGCCAGGCGCAAGGCCGCTCAGATCATGAACTGGTCGTTTGCCATCCTGGCCGGCGTTGTTTTCTTCTTCGTCCTATCCTGTACCTTTTCCGTCTCTGCTGAGGACGCCTACCAGGCTTTTCTGGCCAATACCTCCTTTCTGGCCCTGATGGCCAAGGTCATCCCCGGCACGCTTATTCCGGCCATGGGCGTTGTCATTGATCTCTGCGCGGTGGTGACGTCGTTTTTCGGGGTGCTCCTCGGACTGCATGAGGCCTGCGTCGGGCTGTACAGGAAACTTGTGCTCAAGGATAAACCCAGGCAAGCCGTGAACCAGACCAAACTGTCCATGGGAGTCCTGGCCTTTATCGTGCTGCTGGGCTGGTTTGCCACGATCGTTGATTTTCCGATTCTCTATTTCACGAGCATCTGCAGCCCGATTTTCGCCATCATCGGATGCTTCATCCCAGTCATTCTCATCTACAAGGTGGACCGGTTCGCCAAATACCGCGGACCCCAGGCCTGGATGGTCACGGCAACGGGAGTTCTTTTGGTCATCTCGCCGTTTCTGGCGTTTTTTTGATAAATGACGTCATCGCCGCATGGCAGTGATTGCTATTGAGCAAAAGGAGCAGGGTATGGATCGCAGAACGTTTTTGAAGATCGCGGCCGTGGGAGCGTTGGCCGGAAGCGTTCAGGGCGTGTCGGGACCGTTTTCAGCCCTGGCCGGACCTGATTCGAGTTCGGGTTCGGATGCAGCCGTCAGGTACATGGTTGCGGACAGCCATTTTCATTACGTGGATTTTCTGCAGAAAACCGAGGGGATGGACGCCTTGCTGCGGTCCATGGACGACGCGGGCGTTGCGCACATCATGTTTTCCGGCATGCCCCTGGTCAAGAAATGGGACGCCGCCGAACCCGAAGAACCCGGGTACTATCTCGATGACAACGGGCGGACCTACTGGTATTCGGCCACGGATTTCATCGTGGCCCGGCGCGTTCTGGAACTGCCCGACCAAGCCCGCCCCCGCTTCCACCCCTTCATCTGCGGGTTCAACGCCACGGACAAGCATGCCGTGCTCCACGTGGAGCGGATGCTGGAGGAATATCCCGGGCTCTGGCAAGGCGTGGGCGAGGTCTTCGGCCACCGGGACGACCTGACCAACCTGACCTACGGCGAAACGGCCCGGGCCAACCACCCGGCCCTGGACCCGGTCTACGACCTGGCGGCCCAGAAAAACCTGCCCGTGAACCTGCACAACAACGCCACCTCCCGCAACCGGCTGGACCGGCCCATCTATGTCCACGAGGTGCAAGACGCCCTGACCCGGCATCCCAAGACCGTGATCATCTGGGCCCATGCCGGGCTGTCCCGGATGCTGGATCTGGACCAGATCGCCTATACCGGACTGTTGCGGGAGATGCTCGCCAAGCACGACAATCTGTACATCGACCTGTCCTGGATCATCTTCGAAACCTACGTCCAGACCTCCAAGCAGGAAGCGCGCATCCGCTCCGAATGGCTGACCCTGATCTCGGACTTTTCCGACCGCTTCATGATCGGCTCGGACAACATCGGTCATTTTGCCACGTACAACCAGAATATCGTCAAATACTACAGCCTGCTGGACTCCCTGAGCCCGGACACGGCCCGGAAGGTGGCCCTGACGAACTTTTTGAGCCTGCTGTCGTGATGCGGGGATGACGCGCCTCAAGGGGTCATGCTCAACTATAACGGGCTGGTTTCGGAACTTGTCACTAGATAATTCAGTATGTTGACTCAGTTCTGCCCAAGACTTTTGCATCCTTGATGCGCGTTGCGCAACATGTTATTTGCTTTGCATGATTCAGTCTTTTCGGCACAAGGGGCTGGCCAAATATTTCGAAACCGGCTCAGTGGCGGGCATACAACCAAACCATGCAAAACGCCTGAGGATGCTGCTTGCGGCCTTGGATACCGCCGTTACGGTTCAGGACATGGGCATCCCTGGATTTCACCTGCACCAGCTTAAAGGCAGGGATTCGGACCGCTGGTCGGTCCGGGTGAGCGGAAACTGGCGGCTCACCTTCGAATTTCGAAATGGTCAAGCTCACATTATCGATTATGAGGATTATCACTGATGGCTATGCACAATCCCCCGCATCCCGGCGAGTTTATCCGCGAGGTCTACCTTGAGCCCTATGATTTGACCGGACGCCGTCTGGCATCCAATTTAAACGTCTCGCCGTCCACGCTCAACCGCATTCTGCAGGGCCGCAGCGGAATCAGCCCCGAAATGGCGCTTCGGCTGTCCAAAGCCCTTGGCCGCTCCCCGGAAAGCTGGCTGAACATGCAGGACAATTATGATCTTTGGCATGCTCGGCAATCCGTCAATCTCGATGCCGTGGAAAAAGTCGAATTCCGCGCCGCCTGAGCCGCCCGGATGCGGTATTACTCATCACCAAGGGAGAAACCATGAAAAACCTGCTGCTTTGCTGCCTTGTCTGTTGCGCGACGTGTTGGGCCACCTTCAGCCGGGCCGACGTGCCGCCGCTTCCCGCGCAATGCGCGGAAAGCATCGGGGCCTTTGCCCAGACGTACCAGGAAAACGAGGTGTTCAGGCTGCTCATGGACAAGGCCTTCGAGAACATGCAGCCCCTGCCTGCGGGCTACCACCCGGAGGGCAATCCCTGGATCGGCAAGAATCATGACGACCTGCTCGCCTTTCTGGGTGACTGGTGCCTGTTTCTGCCCAGGTCCAAGGGCAGTTCGGACGACGGTTTGGCCTACATCGAGGTGATGGACTTCTTCGCCTACCAGAACCCCTTTGGCAGAGCCGTTTTCCAGATCTCTCCGGGCCGGGAGCTGTTTCACCGTTTCATTCAGGACCGGGGCGCATTCATGGACAGCCCGGAATCCCGGGCAGTGGTGGCCCAGTGGCTGGCCAACCCGCGCATTGAAAAGGAGGACTACCTGCTCCCGGACCCCGATGCCCCTGACGGCGGCTTTGCCTCGTTCAACGAGTTTTTCGCCCGCACCTTCAAGGACCAGGCCCAAAGCCGGCCCCAGACCATGCCGGAGCGGGACTACGTGATCAGCGCGCCCACGGATGCGATCATGAATTCCATTCCCGTGCCCATCGTGGACAACAGCACCAGGCTGCGCACCAAGGGCACCCAGGAATTGAACATCCAGGAGCTGCTGGCCGGTTCAAAGCACTGGGAGCGGTTCGTGGGCGGCACGGCCCTGTCCTGCATTCTCATGCCCAACACCTATCACCGCTACCATTCCCCGGTGGCCGGTTCGGTGATCGAGACCGCGCTGGTGGACGGGGCCCTGCTGGGCATGGAGGATTTTCCCGCCTTTGTCCCGTCCAACGGCAACGTGGGGCGGCCCGGCGCGGACTTCGGGGCCTTCGAAAACTATCAGCGCGGCTATTTCATCATCGATACCGGAACGTACGGTCTGGTGGCCGCGGTGGCCGTGGGCCTGAGCGAGATCGGTTCCGTGGTCTTCCAGGACCGGTTCCTGAACGCAACCGGCCCGGTCCCGGTCCTGCGCGGGGATGAATTGGGCCATTTCCTCTATGGCGGCTCCCTGGTGATCCTGGTGTTCGAACCGGGCCGGTACGTCTCCGGCGGCGTCAAGGTCCGCCTGGGCAACCAGATCGGTGTCTTTGACACGGACGGTGAGTGAGTTTGGGGGTGATGCGCGGGATTTCCGAATCACTCATACCCGCGAAGCTTGTCCTCGTGCGGTAATGCGCGGTCAGAATGCGGGTCAGATCTGCCCTTGATTCATTCTGATAGCCAAATGAATGAATCTACTTAGCTATCGGTTAATTCTCCCTTGGGTCATTTCGCTCGATGTATCTCATCATGGCAAACCGTACATATGGTAGTCAGGTTGTTTTCAGTGTTTTCCCCACCCACGGCATGCGGCTTTTTGTGATGCAACTCCAAATGTCTGGGATCGAAACGATTCCATTCGGCAATTGACCATTTGCAGACTGCGCATTTGTATGCGTCTCTGCGAAGAACGTTTCTTTTGACCGGGTCGGGGATGCGGCGGTCGTGTTCAGGGCTTTGTCTGTTCGCCTCCAGGAGATAGACGCCGACCTCGAGATCGGGGCGGCCGGTGTTTCTCGTGACTATGGGCCAACCGTATTCCGTGCGAAGCTCCCTTACTCTCCTGGCCCATTCCGACCTGTCCTTGGCAAGATATTTCAGTTCCTCACCGGTGATTTTTTGTCCGACGTTTGCTCTGAAGAATTTGAGAATCTTGTCTCTGACGGCAATGTTTTCCCTTCGGATTACATTGGCCAGATTCCAGCGATGCGCAGCTTCCCTGTCCTGCTCGACGGACAAGAGGATGTAATCCGAAGGCCCCATGGAAGTCGGGTCGATGTCCGGGAGAGGGAACTCGTTTTCCTCCGCCATTTGTTTTGCCGTCAGACCGCTGATGATGGACCATCCGAACTGTACTTTCAGTTCCCGAACCCTACGGGCATATTCCTGGATGCCTGAGACCACCAGGAGTTCATCTCCGTTGATCACGGTCCTGGGGTATTTTTTGAAATAGTAGAGAATACGGCTTTGAGCGTTTCGGGCCGATGTTGAGGTGATCAGCGATTTGCCCAATTCCCGCAATTGATGAAAGCATGGGACAAGCGAAAGGACTTTTGCCCGCAAGCCGTCGGATTCAAGCTCCCGCTCGAAATCAGACAACAGCTCTTTCAGCTGCTTACAGAGTTCTGCCGAATTCATGTTTTGCATTCAATTTTCCAGAAATTGCCGGAGCTTCGCCTTGAGGGCATCGAGGTCTTTGATTTCGCACGACCACAAAACAAGAACGTCCCATCCTTTTTGCTTCAAGCGCTCTGAATTTTCCTGATCTCTTCGAATGTTCTTTCCCAGCTTCTCTCGCCAGAACTCCGTATTCGTCGTAGGCCGTTTGGCCCGAGGGCAGTTCTGGTGGGAGTGCCAGAAACATCCGTGGACGAAAACCACTTTTTTGTATTTCGGTAACGTAATATCCGGCTTTCCCGGCAAATCCTTTCTGTGCAGTCTGAACCTGTATCCCAATCCATGGAGTAGAGAGCGGACGATCAACTCAGGTTTTGTGTTTTTGCCGCGTATGCGCGACATGATTCCGCTTCGTTTTTCTTTTGTGAATACGTCCATTGTGTATTGTGTTTGTCGAGAAGAATTCTGACCACGTCCGCCACTCGTGCGGCCAAAAGCGGCGGAACTGCGTTTCCGATTTGCTTGGCGATCTCGATTTTCGATCCAGTGAACCGAAACTCGTCGGGAAAGCTCTGGAACCGGGCGGCTTCTCGATGGGTGATCGGTCTGTGTTGTTCCGGATGTAGGTAACGGCCTTTTTCCGGCTTGAAAAATTCCGTGCGGATCGTGAACGCAGGTCTGTCCCACCAGAGCCTGCCGAACAAATCCGTCCCCCCGCTCTTCTTTCTAATCCAGCACTTCGGGGTCAGTTCAGGTGCGATTCGTTGCAGGTCGAAGCGGTTCATCCCTTCCTGCGGGATGGCCCTGTACCTTTTGCGACTCAGTTCTGTGGGATTTCTCCCGAAATGAAGATCAATAGGTGGAGAAACATTTCTGATCTCCGTGCCCACAGGCGGCGGCAGATCACTTATGGCGTCCCGCACCGTCCGCCACTTGAGCGGTTTGGAGAGATAGTGCTCCCTGTCGAACGGAAGCGAGATCTGTTTGCCGTTGGGCTTCGAATTGAAGTGGATTTTGCGGGGTGGAAACAGGACTCGAGGGTCGGCGAACTTACAGCCGATAATGAATGCTCTCGTGCGGTTTTGCGGGACCCCGTAATCGGCTGCGGTCAACTTGTCCTGCCAAACCTTGAATCCCAGCGATTCAGCCAGGCCGACGATTTCGCCGTGCTCAAAAGTATTGAGCAGTTGCGGAACGTTTTCCATGACGAAAACTTTTGCTCCGCTCCTCTCCACCACCTCCAGGAAGGGGCGCCACAATTCCTTTCGCGGATCCCCATCTCGATTTTTATTGAGAAGGCTGAATCCCTGGCAAGGCGGCCCGCCGATGACCACATCGGCCTCCGGCACTTCGTATTTCCCGTCCTCCAGGATGGCGACGATATCCCCGGCGACGCAATGCGGGCCGAAGTTTTCGTTGTAGGTGTCCACGCAAAACTGATTGAAGTCGTTCGCCCATACGGACTTGAACGGCTGCCCGAAAGTCTCGGAAAATCCCAGAGACATGCCGCCCGCCCCGGAAAAGAGATCGATAAGTCGATAACGCCTAGGATTTTTGAGCAAATCGCCGGTGCATCGAGCGGTATATTGCTCTTCGTCTTCCAGAAGAATGTTTGATTCAAGCTCGATAAAATTGCTTGTGGGATACACTGGTGGTTCCTAATGAAAATGCCGGTTCATCATCAACCGATGAGCCAAGCAAAGCTATCCTTTAGATTTCTAGTGTGGATTCTTGGTGTTTTCGATTCCATACGGCGGAGGAGGGGGGAACGTCAAATATGATGATGCCCCGGAAGAGTGCTTAGAGGACCAACAATTCCCAGGGGCGGACCGAGTCAACCCCTTGATTCAATATGGTATATGTCTTAAATATTCTTGATATTTCTCCTTAGAACGGCCATTTACCCATCAAAAATGGGTTCCGTCGATCAACTGGAGGGTACTTGATGCCCGAACCTGTCCACTTGAACCGGTTGCCGTCAGCCCCGAGATGGTGCAGTGGGCTTGTGAGCGGGCTCATTTGGATATTGAGGGGCTTATGGCCAGATTCCCCAAGCTCCCGCAGTGGGAGCGGGGGGAGGTGCTGCCTACGTTCAAGCAGCTGACGGCATTTTTGGCAGGGAGCGAGAATCTTTTGGAAAGCAGCTCTTTCCCTGCTTTCCAAAATCTACCTTGGCGGCCTTGGCGTCCTGAGCGAAGCGAGCGATTCCCTTGTGGAATCAGACTTCGGCATTCCATCCCCGCGCACTCGTTCGCCAAAGTCACCTATGGCCTTGAGTTTAACTTTGACCCGGTAGCCCACCGCGATAATGGTCGAGATTGTAGAAGTCCCTGGTCCGGGTCACCTGCCGACTGCCTTCCTGTTGAACTGTTTCCATTTTGGAAACAGTTGCTCCCAGGACTTCCTCCTGGCTGCCCAATGAACGCTAAACGCCTGCTGGGAGCTTGGAGGCCATCATCTTTTTCCGGTCAATCTTGCGACCGTCGACGATGAACGTTCCGTCACCAACCGCGTGCACCGTGCGCTTCTCCTTGCGTGCGGTATCGATGTATGCGGCAACTGCCTCTAACACAATAATGTTGTGCTTTTTAACGATGTCGATGACCTTGCACTCAATGTTGGCGAAGCACTCCTTGATCAAGGGCGGGCTGACGAGCTTGGCCTGCACCGGTGTGAGCTTGAATTTGGCAAACTTGTCCGTGTCTGCCCCAGAGCACGTCCCTATGCCAACCACCTTATCCAATAGATCGACGGTGGGAATCGCAATGACGCACTCCCGATTCTTTCGCAACGCAGCGAAGGAGTGATTCCATGCACCGGTGGTGAGAGCAAATACCGGAGTGAAATCCATCACCATGGTCCAGGAGATAGTCATGATGTTGTCTTTCTTCCCATCATGGGTTGTCACGAGGACCACAGGCCCTGATTCCATCAGAGTAAAAATCTTGCTCTGTTCCAACTGGTTCATGAGAGCACCTCCGATAGTCATACCAAGCTTACGCGATGGATGTTAAATAAAATCAAGGTCGAAGCGTATTTACTCATACGTGAGAGTTTGATTTTTTTGCAGCGACGCAGCAATTGGGCGATTTTCAACGGACTGGTAATCGCTTAGACCACGCTGGGAATGGATGCAACCAAAGCTGGCCCTGACCCGCGATTCGTCGCTGGGCTGCGTTGGATCATGTCCGTAGGAGAGCAGGGGAGCAGGGGAGCAGGGGGAGCATTAGGAGTTTGTCCTGCTGTTCAGAGTTTTGGCCACAGACGGGAGAGGCAGACAAAGAAGGACTTTTCTCCAGCCAACTTGGCTGGCGAAATCTACCGTCTGCCTTTGTCGTCCTGCATGGTCTAGCGAAGCGAGTGGCTAAAAAGTATTGTATTTCGTGCATGCAAAGGGCGTCTTGCCGTTTCGTGAAGTTCCACTGTAGAGATCGGCGCAAGTGACCTGCCCAGTGCCCGGAAACCCTGGGCGGACAGGCAAGATGCCTATCCCACCATTGAGTTACTTTGTCGTCCGAATTAGGCAGAAGCTGCATCAGGCACAAGGGATGCCCGGTGGAGAATGCAAGGTAAAGCGGATGTTGCGCGGAAGAAATCCAGGGATATGCTGAAACGAGTAGAGTGTTTTTCATGAAAATTTGTATCTACTCAGCACATTTTGTATCCGCCCTTGCTCCGGCGATCGGAGTCGGGGTCGCTATCGGAATCGGAATCGGAACAGGAAAATTTTGAACGCTTCCCAGCGTTTTCGATCCCGATACCGATCCCGACTCCGACCCCGACAACGGCATTACTCTATGCTGAATAGTTACGAAAATTTAAAGACTTTTGAGCTTTTCTCTTACGGAGAGAAAGGCACCAGCCCGGTGAGATAACCACCCGGAAAAACTGCTCAACCGAGAGGAGTACGCGATGAAATGCATGATCACCATGGGACTGCTGTGGGCCGCTCTGGCCTGTTTCACCCTTGGTTTTTCGACCTCGGCCCTGGCCGCCGAGGTCGTGCCTGATCAGGAGGGCCCGGCCCTGGGCGGGGACGGCGCGGACACCCAGCGCATTTTGGCCATATTCGAAGCCATCAGCCAGGTGCCGCGCTGCTCCAAGGACGAGAAGCGCATTGCGGCCTGGCTGATCCAGTGGGCCGAGGAGCGGGGCTTGCCGGTCAAAACCGATGCGTTCAACAACGTCATTGTTTTCGTGCCCGCGACCGAGGGCTATGCCGACGCGCCGGTGGTGGCCCTGCAGGCGCACATGGACATGGTCTGCCAGAAAACAGCGGATTCGGACCACGATTTCACCATTGACCCCATCCGCTTGGTCCGGGACGGCGAATGGCTGCGGGCCACGGACACCACCCTGGGCGCGGACGACGGGATCGGCATGGCCATCGCCTTGTTCCTGGCCGAGGAGCCGGGGCTGAAGCGTCCGGCCCTGGAGCTGCTCTTCACCACGGACGAAGAGGTGGACATGTCCGGCGCGGAAGGGCTGGCCGAGGACGCCCTGAGCGCCGAGCGGTTCATCAATATCGACTCTGAAACCGAGGGCTTCGTGACCCTGGGCGCGGCCGGCGGGGTGAAGATGGAAATCACGCTGCCGCTGGCCTTTGCTCCCCTTCCCTCCGGTCAACTGACGTACTCCCTGCGTATCAACGGCTTGCTGGGCGGCCATTCCGGCGTCGAAATCCACAAGAATCGGGCCAATGCCAATGTCCTCATCGCCCACGCCCTGGGCGAGGCTGTGCCGTTTCGGCTGATCAGCTTCGCCGGAGGCTCGGCGGACAACGCCATCACCCCGACCTCGGAACTGATTTTCGCCCTGGATCCTGGCCACGAAGACGCGCTGAAAGCCCGGATCGCCGCCTTTGAACAGGAAATCCGCCGGGAGTATCCCGAGGAAACCGGCCTTGTCGTGACCTTGCAACCAGTCTCCGCCGGGGCGGACACGGCCCTTTCCGAAGCGGACACCGCGCAGGTGATCGAACTGGTCCTGGCCATCCCCCAAGGCGTGGTCGAATGGTCCGAGACCTTTTCCGGACTTCCTGAGACATCCAATAATATCGGAATCCTGTTGACCACGGACGCGGCTCTGGAGCTGACGATCTTTCACCGCAGCTTCAGCCCGGAGAAGCTGGAAAACCTGGCCAAGGCGATTGAACGGACAGCGGCCGACGCCGGGGCGGCCACCAGCCGTCGCAGCCAGTTCCCCACCTGGCCGCCCAACCCGGATTCCGTCCTCTACAAGAAAGCCCTGGCGGCCTACGAACGGGCCTTCAGCACCCCGCTCCGGACCGAAGTGCTCCACGCCGGTCTGGAATGCGGCTTTATCGCCGAAAAATACCCCCACATGGAAATCATCTCCATCGGCCCGACCCTGGAATACGTCCACACCCCCAGGGAACGCCTGAATGTGCCCTCCGTGGAGCGGGTGGCGCTTTTTCTGCGGGAGTTGTTGGGGGATCTTGGCGAGTCAGGAGCATGGTGAGTCCCAACTCGGTCCGGGTCGCGGACATCGGTCCCCGCACGCCGGTGTATTCCTGCCTGGGAAACACCAACTGCCGTGAAAGGGACTGCCTGCTTGCCCGCAACAGCCTTTTTCCGGCCTCGTCGGCCGACATGCTTTCCCGGTGATATGTCCTCCGTACAGGATCCCGCCGCTTCCACAAGCTCACCCCAAACTTCGCGACACGGAGCGTTCCCGTCATGCCCATCCTGACCAATTCCTTCGCCACGTTGCAGAAAATCGGCAAGGCCCTGATGCTTCCCGTGGCCGTGTTGCCCATCGCCGGCATCCTGCTGGGCGTGGGCAGCGCCCAGTTTTCCTGGATGCCGGTGCAGCTCTCCCTGCTGATGGCCGCGGCCGGTTCGGCGATTTTCGGGAGTCTGCCCTTGATTTTCGCCATCGGCGTGGCCCTGGGACTGACGAAAAACGACGGGGTGGCCGCCTTGGCCGCGGTGGTGGGGTACGTGGTCATGCTGGCCACCCTGGGCGTATTGGGCAAGATCTATCAGCAATGGGACTTCGTGACCCAGACTCTGGATCTGACCATCGTCACCAAGTCCATCATGGGCATCAACGCCATGGATACCGGGGTTCTGGGCGGGATTCTGGCCGGGGCCGTGGCCGCGAGGATGTTCAACCGCTTCTACCGCATCGAGCTGCCCCAGTATCTGGGCTTTTTCGCTGGCAAGCGATCCGTGCCCATTGTCACGGCCTTCGCGGCCATTGCCCTGGGCTTCGTACTCAGCCTGATCTGGCCCTTTGCCGGAACCGGGATCGAACGGTTTTCGCAGTACGCGGCCTACGGCAACCCGACCCTGGCCGTGACCATCTACGGCTTCGTGGAGCGGCTGCTGATCCCCTTTGGCCTGCACCACATCTGGAACGTACCCTTTTTCTTCGAGATCGGCTCCTATACCACGGCGGCGGGAGAAGTGGTCCGGGGGGACATCAACCGCTTTTTCGCCGGAGACCCCACCGCCGGCATCCTGGGCGGGGCCTATCTGTTCAAGATGTTCGGCCTGCCGGCCGCGGCCATTGCCATCTGGCACACGGCCAGGCCGGAAAACCGGGTGCGCACCGGCGGCATCATGCTCTCCGCGGCCCTGACCTCCTTTCTCACGGGCATTACCGAGCCCATTGAATTTTCCTTCATGTTCGTGGCCCCGGTGCTCTACGCCATCCACGCGGTCTTTGCCGCGGGCTGCCAACTCCTGTTCAGCCTGCTGGGCGCGAAACTGGGCTTCACCTTTTCCCAGGGCTTCATCGACTTTGCCCTGTTTTTCGCCCTGGACACCAGGCCCTGGCTGGTCCTGGTCTTCGGCCCCCTGGTGGGCCTGATCTACTATGGAACCTTCCGGGTGCTGATCAGGGCCTGGGATCTGAAGACGCCGGGCCGGGAGGACCTTGCGGCCGATACCGGGATCGACGCGGGCACGGCCGGAGGTTTGGTTGATGATGTGGCCCGGGAACTTCCCCGCAGCCTGGTCGCGGCCTTTGGCGGCCGGGAGAACATCGTCAGCCTGGACGCCTGCATCACCCGGCTGCGGGTGGAGGTGGCGGACATCGCCCGGGCTGACCAGGCCCGGCTCAAGGCCCTGGGCGCGACCGGGGTCATGGTGGTGGGCCGGAACATGCAGGCCATTTTCGGGCCCCGGTCCGAAAACCTGAAAACCGCCATGGAGCAGTTTCTGCTCGGCGAGGAGTCCGGGACGGAAAAGGCCGATGCGGAAATGTCCGATGCGGCAACGCCTCCGCCGCCTCTTCGGCACGAGCCCCTTGCCCTGCTCGCGCCGCTTTCCGGGCGGCTGGTTCCCCTGGAAGAGGTTCCGGACCAGGTCTTTGCCCAAAAAATGGTCGGCGACGGCATTTCCATCCAGCCGGAAAGTTCCACCCTGCTGGCCCCCTGCGCCGGGCGGGTGGTCAATCTCCATGCCGGCAAACACGCCCTGACCATCCAGGCCGAAAACGGCCTGGAGGTGCTGCTGCACATCGGGCTGGACACGGTCAAGCTGCGCGGCCAGGGCTTCACCACCCGGGTCAGCCAGGGCGACGTGGTCCAGACCGGAGCGCCGCTGATCGTTTTTGATCCGGACTATATCTCCCAAAACGCGCCCAGCCTGCTGACCCAGATGGTCGTGGACAATGCCGGGGACGGGGCGCTGTTCACCCCGGAACAGGGCCAGGTGGTGGCCGGGCGGGACGTGGCCCTGCGGATCAGCTTCGCTGGCCGGCCCGCAACGGTTGCTCCGGGCGAGGCAGCGTCCCGGGCCGAAGGGGACGCCCTGGTCTCCGAGCCCGTGGCCATCATCAATCCCAGCGGCCTGCACGCCCGGCCGGCCGCGGTGCTGGCCAATCTGGCCAAGGGATTCCAGGCCGACGTGCGCCTGATCCTGCACGACAAAAAGGCCAATGCCCGCAGCGTGGTGGCCCTGATGAACCTGGCCACCAAGCAGGGCGACCTCGTGACCGTGGAAGCCGTCGGCCCGGATGCGGCCCAAGCCATCCCGGCCCTGGTCCAAGCCCTGGCCTCCGGCCTGGGGGAGGCGGGCCCGGCGGCCAAACCCCAGCCGATCACAGGCCCGACCACAGGCCCGGCCACAGGTCTGGGCTCCGTCCCGCGCGACAAAGCTCATGTTCATTCATCTGAACCGGACGACCCGAACCTGATCATTGGCGTCCCGGCCTCCCTGGGTCTGGCCGTGGGCCGGATTCGCCGCAAGCAAGGGCAGGTTTTCGATATTCAGGAAGCAGGCCGGGATCCGGACGCCGAGCGCGCTGATCTGCGCCGGGCCGCGACCCGGGCCGCGGAAGAGATCGAGACCATGCGGCGGAAGTCGGCCCAGCCCGACAAGCCCGGCAAGCCCGGCACGTCGCCGCAAGCGGATATCTTCGCGGCCCACAAGGAGTTGCTGGATGATCCCGAGATTATGGACCAGGCCGAAGGCCTGATCGCCCAGGGCAAGAGCGCGGCTTTTGCCTGGCGCCGGGCGTACACGGCCCAGGCCGAGCAGCTGGCCGCCCTGGACAACGATCTGCTGGCCCAGCGCGCCCATGATCTGCACGACGTGGGACAGCGGGTGCTGCGCATCCTCACGGGCGCGGTCGCCGCCAAAGCCGTCTATCCCCCGGACACCATCCTCGCGGCCCGGGATCTGACGCCGTCGGATCTGGCCGACCTGGCCGAACCGGACCCGAATCCGGTGGTCGGCCTGTGCAGCGTCACCGGCGGGTCCACGTCCCATGTGGCCATCCTGGCCCGGTCCATGGGCCTGCCGACCCTGGTCGGGGTTGACCCGCGCCTGCTGGACCTGCCCGAGGACACTCCGGCCATCCTGGACGGGGCCAAGGGCGTCCTGCGCCTCAACCCCTCGGACCGGGAAATGGCGGAGCTGCGGACGAGCATGGCCCAGGCAGAGGAAAAACGCCGCCGCGACCTGGCGGCCAAGGACGACCCCGCAATCACCACGGACGGAGTGCGCGTGGAGGTGGCCGGGAACATCGGCGGCCTGGAGGACGCCAAAAAGTGCGCGGCCATGGGCGGTGAGGGCGTGGGCCTGATGCGCACGGAATTCGTGTTCATGAACAGGGACCAGGCCCCCACCGAGGATGAGCAGACCGAGATCTACGCCGCCGTGCTCAACGCCGTGGGCAACAGGCGGCCGGTGGTCATCCGGACCATGGACGTGGGCGGGGACAAGCCCCTCTCCTATCTGCCCATCGCCCCCGAGGAAAACCCCTTCCTGGGCGAGCGGGGCATCCGCGTCGGCCTGGATCGGCCCGAAGTGCTCCGCGCCCAGCTGCGGGCCGTGATCCGGGCCGCCATGCAGGCCCAGGCCCAGGCCCAGGCCCAAGATCAGGGCCTGAATCGGGGCCAGACCCAGGGCCAGACCCAGGGCCAGACCCAGACCCAGACCCAGGGCGAGGGCGCGGCCAGGGCCCTGATCATGTTCCCGATGATTTCCCGGCTGGCGGAATTCCGCGAGGCCAAGGCCCTGTTCGAGGAGGAACGCGATGCCCTGAAGGGCCAAGGCAGTCCGGTGTCCATTCCCGTGGGCATCATGGTGGAAACCCCCTCCGCGGCCCTGCTGGCCGGGCAGTTCGCCAGGGAGGCGGATTTCTTCTCCGTGGGCACCAACGACCTGACCCAGTACACCCTGGCCATGGATCGCGGCCACCCCCGGCTGGCGGCCCACTGCGACGGCCTGGACCCGGCGGTGCTGGCCCTGATCCACAAGGCGGCCCGGGCCGCCGCGGCCCACGGCAAGTGGTGCGGCGTCTGCGGCGGCCTGGCCGGCGACCCGGAGGCCGTGCCCATCCTCATCGGCCTGGGCGTCACCGAACTCAGCGTCGGCGCGGCCTCCATCCCCGGGGTCAAGGCCCTCGTCCGCACCCTGAACATGGCCCGCTGCCGGGAACTGGCGGCCCAGGCCCTGAGCCTGGATTCAGCTGCCCAGGTCCGGGAGTTTTCCCGAAGGCATTTTCCCCCGACGTCGGAGATGATCCACTCTGCTGGGTAAGGCAGCTCCCTGAAAATAACGTAACAGTTTTGGGAAACGAACCGCCCGCTCCCGTTGGTCGCTCAAGGCGCGAGGTACGCCAAGGAAAAGATTTTCGAAAGCAGGGAAAAAGCTGCTTTCCAAAACATTGCCCCTCCCTGTCGGGAGGGATCAGCATCGCCGATAGGCGGCGAGTTTTTGGCTTCCAATGACCGTGCTGTCCGTCAGGGCAACTGCCGGACAACGTCTTTTTCAACAATCAGGTTAGTGCCCTGATCCCAAAATCGCGCCGGAAAACCGGTCATAAACAGGAGAGACAGCCATGGAGCCCAAGAGCTATCCATCAGGCAGAGCAATGAAATTCGCCCTTGTTTGGGCAATGCTCCTTTTTCTCGCCGCCTGTGGCGGCGGGTCGTCGGACGGGTCCTCGGGAGGTTCCGGAGGCGGTGGCGATACCCAGGCCGCGTATCAGCGGGCCGTGGCGGATGCGATTGTGGCCGAGCCGGATGAAATCGTGGTCTCGCTGACCCCCATCGTCGGGTACAACACCGACCTGATCTGGGAAGGGGAGCCGGGGGCGTCGCGGGTGCTGATGGTTACCTGGGTGGATGGCGACTACTACGACAACTCCGTGGGGCAGGATTACACCCTGCCTGATTGGCTGCGGCTTTGGGTGACGGCGGTCCCGGAAATACAGGCTTTTTTCGCGCCCAGGCCTTCTTCCAACGAGGCGATCCTGAAGCGCAGGGTCGAACAACTCCTGGGCATGCCGCCGGACACAGCGAATATCAAGTTCGTGGAAGTTTGGGTCAATCCCAACGACATGGTCCGCCCCTGCCCGGATCCGGAGATCACGGACACGGTTTGCGAGCTGGACTTCCCGCCGCCTCGCTTCCAGGAACTGTCCTCGGATTACAGGCAATGGTTCGAGGCCAACCGGGCTTCCAGCTATGGCGGAAGCAAGCCCTATCCGTGGACCCGCCTGGGATATACCTGCGACTGGTATCGCGGGCAGGGGTGCGACACCGGGCTCAGCGAGTTCGTCATCTGGCCGGGTTCCACCGTGGGCGTCCGGTCGGTCCGAACCACCCAGGACTACCTGAATTCGGTTCCCGAATGATTTTGTATCGACGCCGACCCCGATAATCTGGCCGGCAATTCTGCCGGCCATTCTCCAGGTCATCGTGTTCGGGGCGGTGGGGGAGTTCGGGTGATGTGCTTGACAACCAAACCGGCATCAGGAAGCATGACCTGAATTCAGGTCAACCGGAATGGAGGTCCGAAACATGGAAATACTTTCCCTCTCTGAGGCGAAAATGAAGTTCAGCCATCTTGTGGACATGGTCAACGCCACGGACCAGGAGGTCGTGATCACCAGAAACGGGCGACCTGCCGCTGTTTTGGTCAGCCCTGACGAGTTTTCAAGCTGGTCGGAAACCTTGCTCATCCAGTCCGATCCACGGCTTTTGGAGGAAATTGCCTCGGGAATGCGGGATATGAAGGAAAACAAGGCCAGCCTGTACACCATTGACGAACTTTTCGCCGAATGAGCCGGAGTCCCTTGTATCGACTGCGCGTTTCAGACGATCTGGCAGCACTGATTCGCGGTCTGCATCCAGAGCTGAAACGAAAAGTCCGCGAGGCACTTGTGCTGATCGTGGAGAATCCGGCACTGGGGAAGCCCTTGAAGCGAGAACTGGAGGGCCTCAGAAGCTTTCGCGTCAACAGATTTCGGATCATTTACAACTTGGCTGCAAACAGAGAAGTCCAGATCATCGCCATCGGCCCCCGTGACCGGATCTGTGAGGAAACGGCCCGCATGGAGAGGAGGGAATGAACTTCCTGGGGGAAGATCCTGATAACAGCAGACAGCCGGAGCGAAGCCTCTCCCTGGCCTTCCTGCCCGTGCGATCCGGACACGTCACCAACATGTCCAGGCATGTTCAGGCATCTCCAGGCCGCCATGAATGTTGGCAGTGCCCGAAATGTTGGCGCAAACAGTATGGCGTTTAATGGTTGACGTATTTTTGTAATATAACGAAATTTTATGTCTTTTTTATGGCATGGATCGTGCTTGATTCAGGCAACATCTGCTTCGCATGCTGAACAGATACACATTTTACGCATCACATGGAGGAAATCACATGAAATCCAAGTCTTGTTCGTCCTGGGGCATTGCCTCGCCCATTGCGGCACTGTTTCTGCTCCTGTTGTCCGGTTTCATCGCGCTGCCCATGGCCCCGGCAGAAGCCTGCACCACCATTCTCGTCGGCCACGAGGCCACCGCGGACGGGTCCCTGATCATCGCCCGCAATGAAGACAACGCCGGTGCGTCAGACGCCCAGAACATCGTGCGTCACGCTCCTCGCAACGAGGCTTTTACTTTTAACGCCAACGACAACGACTTCACCTGGCCCATGCCGCCGAATGGGCTGGGCTACGTAGCCTTTCCCAAATGGCAGTCCGAAGACCAGAAGGACCTGTCCTTTGAGGAAACCGGGATCAACGACTACGGTATCGCCATCTCGGCCACGGAAACCATTTTCAACAGCGACGCCATTTTGGCCATTGATCCCTACGTGACAGACACCGGTCTGACCGAGGATTCCATCACTTCGGTGGTCCTGCCCTATGCCACCTCGGCCCGGGAAGGCATTCGACTGCTGGGGCGGGTCATCGAAACGGCCGGCGCCGGTGAAGGCTTTGGCGTGGCCTTCAGCGACCGCAACGAGATCTGGTACCTGGAGACCGCCTCCGGTCATCACTGGCTGGCCCAGCGCCTCCCGGCGGACACGTATTTTGTTTCCGCCAACCAGGGGCGCTTCCAGTCCGCTGACTTCAGCGATTCCATGAACGTGATGTCGTCCGCCGGGTTCGTGGAGTTTCTTGTGGAAAACAAGCTGTCCGATCCGGCCCAAAGCCCGTTCAATTTCTTCACCTGCTGCATCAGCGACAGCGAGCACGACCACACCTACAATTATCCCCGGGTGCGCGAACTGCTCAAGCTTTACTCCGGCATCGAGTATGCCCGGGAGGACGGACTGTATCCGGTTTTTGTCCGGCCCGACCGGAAACTGACGGTCCAGGACGTGGCCCAGGGCCTGCGCAATCGCTATCAGGGCACCCCGCATGATCCCTACATGCACCAGAATCCCAAGGAATCCTACCGGCCCGTCAGCGTGATGCGCGCCTCCCTGTCGCACATCACCCAGACCCGGCCGGACCTGCCCGGCGACCTCGCGGTTATTCAATATATCGCCCTGGGCATGCCCGACCTGGGCGTGTACATGCCCTTTTACAAGGGCGTGACCGACATGCCCGCGGCGTACCAGGGCGCCACCGGCGAGATGGACGACCACTCCATGTTCTGGCGCTCCCGCAAGATGCAGGCCTTGGTGTTGCAGGACTATCCGCGTCTGGCCCCTGTCGCGCATCAGATCATTGCCGATTTTGAGCAGGAACTGGCGGTCAGGCAGTCAACCATGGAAGCCGGGTACCTCGCGCTGTGGCAGCAGGACCGGGACGCCGCCAAGGCTCTGATCCAGACCTTCACCGATCAGGCCGTGGCTGACCTGGAGCAGATGCTCGACGAGCTGATTGCGCGGTTTGCCAAGGAATTGGACCTGGAATCCCTGACCGACGAGCAGTTTTTTGAGCTGATTATGGGCATTGAGCAGAAATACCACTTTCACGGCGCGTGATCCGCGCTTGGCTCTGGACGACGCACGTTAATCGGAGTCGGAATCGGAGTCGGAATTGAACAGGAAGAATTGAGAACGCATCCCAGCGTTTTCGATCCCGATCCCGATTCCGACTCCGTGCAATCCCTTCCATCGGGGGCTGTTTTTCAGAATGTTCCGGGCGTGGCACCTGTTATTGAATGGAACAAGAACCATGATAAGAACGCGGGCGCTATTTCTGGCCGTCAGCCTTGCCCTGTATCCGGCCCTGTATCCGGCCGGATATGGCTGGGCCTATGATGCGCGGCATCTTGAGCGGTTGATGGAGACCGGGCACTGCGAGCAGTGCGACCTGGACTATGCCGATCTGGAGGGACACGTCCTGACGGACGCCATCTTGCTTTCCGCCTCGCTGCTTCAGGCCAATCTGGTTCGAGCCGATTTGCGCGGTGCGAACCTTGACGGGGCCGATGTGCGCGGGGCCATGCTGATGGAGGCCAATCTGGGCGGCGCGAAACTGAATAAGGCCGATCTGCGCGGAGCGAGTCTGAACGATGCGATCCTGAACGACGTCGGCTTGCGGCGGGCTGACCTGCGCACAGCAAGCCTGAACAGGGTTACGCTGGCCGGAGCCAACCTGCGGGAGGCCAATCTGGGCGAGGCCTGGCTGATTTCGGCGGTTCTGGAAAATGCTGATCTGCGTGGGGCCAAACTGGGCCTGGCCACGTTGCGCCGGGCCAACTTTTTCGGCGCTGACCTGGAAGACGCCGACCTCCGCGGCGCGGATCTCCGAGACGCGGATCTGCGCAAAGTCAATCTGCGCGGCGCGAACCTGTCCCAGGCCACCTGGACGGACGGCCGGGGCTGCGCCCTGGACTCCATCGGCGCGTGCAGGTAAGCAGGGCGCTCCCTCCCAAATCATCGCCTCAGCTCCAGAACTGAAGACAGGTTGGTGCATGCCAGTTTTTTTTCGTCAAATAAATTGGGCGTTTTTGCCTCTGATGCTCTTCCTTGCATTCTGGTTCTCACCTGCCAAGGCCCAGGATTTGGGGCGGGATACGGACCAGAATATGGGTTTGAGCTTGTTGCGGTCCCAGCTTCAGATCGCAACTCCTCCACAAAACCAACTTCAAGACCAGACGGATAATCCGTCCGGGTCCACGCAATACGTCCTGCCGTCGTCTGATCAGCTCGGCCTGCCCGAAGTCCTGGAACTGAACCTGACCGAGGCCATCCATCTGGCCCTGCGCCAGAACCGGGAGATTGAGAGTGCTTACCTGGGCCGGATTCTTCAGAAATTCTCGTTAGGCAAAGATCTGTCCAAGTTCTGGCCGAATCTGGAAATTTCGCCCAGGACGGATGCCTCCGTCGCCGGTTCGTCCACTCAGTACGTCGCGGACGGCCCGGAAGCGGAGCGGTCGCGGACAGAGACCGTGAACGCCGGGATCACCACCAGCGTGACCCAGAAGGTGCCCACCGGGGCGGAGCTGTTTTTTGCCTGGGACAACACCATCGCCGGAATCCGTAGCCATGACGGGGAAACCGTGAGCCGGGAGAGCGGGCTGACCGGCTGGTCCGTGGGCTTTCGTCAGCCCCTGCTCAAGGGCGGCGGAACCAGGTACAACACGGCATCCCTGGTCCGGGCCGCGATGCAGGAGGAAGACAACGTCCGCGCCTTGCGGGATACGCTGATCGGTACCATCAACGGAGTGATCAGGGAATACCGGGCCATGATGCGGGCCAAGCAGCGGTTGGAACTGGCCGAGGACGCCCTGGCCAAGGCCCACAAGCATCTGGATGACACCAGGGTGCTCATCTCCGCTGGTCGGCGCGCGGCCAGCGAGAGCCTGCAGGCCGAGGCCGACCTGGCTCAGAAGGAGCTGGACCTGGAAACAGCCCGCCAGGACCTGGACAATGCCCAGCTGAACCTGGTCCGTCGCCTGGAGCTGGACAGCGGCACGGCCATCGCCCTGACCGAGCCCATCGAGTTGCAGCCCGTAACCCCGGTTTTCGAGGACTGCCTGGAGCTGGCCCTGGAGCGCGACCAGGGCTATCTGGCCGCCCAAAACGCCTTGGAACTGGCCCGGATGAGCCTGGACGACGTTCTGAATCAGCGGCGTTGGGACCTGGACCTGGAAGGGGCCTACTCCGACGGCTGGCGCCATCGTCACCCGGACCCGAGTTCCCGGCAGGATGAATGGCGGGTGGGCGTGTCCCTGAAAATCCCCTTGCCCATCTACGGCGATCCCAAGTATGATCGGGAGCAGCCCCTGCTTTCAGCGCGCATCGCCCTGCGCCGGGCGGAAATGTCCCTGATCACCGTTCGGGAAAACTTGGAAAATTCCGTGCGACAGCGGGTGCTGGACGTGGAATCCAGACTGAAGCAGGTCGAGCTGGCCCGGCGGACCTATGAGCTGTCCGAACAGACCTATCAGTTCAGTGAACTGAGATACCAGTTGGGACAGATGTCCAACACCAACTTCATCACCGAGCAGGACCGGCTGCGCAACGCCCGCAACAACTTCAACGATTCCATCATCAACTACCAGAATTCCCTGACCGAACTGGACGCCCTCCTGGCCACGACCCTGGATACCTGGGGCATCGCCTTTGTCGCGGAGCGCGCAGACCTGGAAGAACAGTATCTTGGCGGCAACGTCTGGTTGCTGGACCGCTGATTCCGTTTTGCGTTCAACATGACGCAAATAGCCAGGACATACTTGGAGTTGAAATCGAAATCATAGAAAACGCCGTAATTCTAAATACTTACTTATGTTTCTCGATTTCGATTTCGATTTCGATGCCGATTTCGATTCTGTCCTGTGTTTTGCTTGACTCCTAACCTGAAAGGATCCGTCATGAACCCCGCGGACCATTTGCACCAAAATATCCTGGAAAACATGCGCGACGGGGTGATGGCCCTGGATTTTCAGGGCCGGGTCACCCTGTTCAACCCGGCTGCCTCGGATATCCTGGGCCTGGACCGGGACCGGGTGCGCGGGCGGACCTTTGCCGAAGTCTTTCTGTGCATGGACGAGGCCAACGACGAGTTCAACCAGGTGGTGCTGGACGCGGTCTTTGAAAAGGCCGTGGGCCGACAGGAGACCGTGGACTTCATGCGTCCCGGCGGGGCGCGGGCCACCCTGTCCCTGACCTCGTCCTATCTGCGCGGCGAGGCGGACGACCAGGCCCGTGGCGTGATCCTGGTCTTTTCGGACATCACGGCCCTGAAGACCCTGCAGGAGCAGGAACGGGAAAACAGCCGCAAGCTGGCCCGGGCCTACACCGATCTGGAAGAATCCAACGCCCGCCTGACCCAGACCCTGAAACGGGCCCAGGTGGTGCGCATTCTGGCCACCCTGGGCGTGATCCTCTTTTTCGTCGGCCTGGGAGTCGTCCATTTCCAGGGCTTCACCCCGCTCAAGTCCCTGCCCGGACTGACCACCCCGGCCCCGGTCTCCGACGGACCGACCCGGCAGATCCATACAGTGCGCACCCAGCCCCTGACGGCCACCATTTCCTTGTCCGGTCGGCTCCAGCCGGTGGAGGAGATCGTGGTCACCGCGCCCTTTGACGCCCGGATTCTGGAAAACCACTTCATTTTCGGCCAGCGGGTGCGCCAGGGCGACCTGTTGCTGGTCCTGGACGTGTCCGAGTTGGAGGTCAAGCTGCGCGAGGCCCGGGGCAACCGGATCAAGGCCGCGCAAAAGTACGCCGAACTGCGCGACTGGGACGACGGCCAGGAAATGGCCCGGGCCCGGCGCAGCGTGGAGCGGGCCGAGAACAAGCTGGAAACCGACCGGCGCAAGCTGGAGGAAAGTGAGCTGCTCTATTCCCGTGGGCTGATTCCGGCCAACGAACTGGACACCGCCAAGCAGCAGCTCCAGTCCTCGACAACGGATCTGATCTCCAGCCGGGAAGACCTGGCCTCCACCCGGGACAAGGGCAACCCGGACAACGTGATGATCGCCCGCATGGAGCTGGACAACGCCGAGTTGCGCCTTGCGGAGCTGGAAAAACAACTGGCTCAGGCCCGGGTCTTGGCTCCGGCCTCCGGCGTGGTGGTCCGGCCCACGGTGGAGGAGGACAAGAAGACCTCCCTGGACCGGGGAGGCCGGGTCACGGCCGGTGCGGCCCTGCTGGCCCTGGGAGATCTGAGCGGGCTGCGGGTGCTGACCAAGGTGGATGAAGTGGACATCGGCAAGCTCGTCCCGGGCCAGAAGGTCACGGCCCGTGGCGACGCCTTTCCCGGCCTGACCCTGTCCGGCCTGGTGGCCCATATCTCGGCCCAGGCCACCGGCGGCACCGGGCACCAGGCCCCGACCTTCGACGTCCAGATCACCATTCCGGAACTGAGTCCGGAGGCCGAAGAGGTGATCCGCGTGGGCATGAGCGCGGACCTGGAGGTCCTGGTCCACGACAATCCCTCGGCCCTGCTCCTGCCCCTGCACCTCGTCCGCCCCCAGCACGGCCAGTCGCTGGTCCGGGTGCTCCTGGACAACGACCAGATCGAAGAACGCGAAGTCCAGACCGGCATGACCACGCTGAACGCGGTGGAAATTCTCTTCGGGCTGCACGTTGAGGATCGGTTGGTGGAGTGGTAACCATGTCCCTGTTCAAGCTGGAAAATATTCGCAAGTCCTTTACTTTGGGGCCGGTGCAGGTGGAGGTGCTCAAGGGGGTGGATTTGGAGGTGGGGGCCGGGGAGCTGGTGTCCATCATGGGGACGTCCGGGTGCGGCAAGTCCACGTTGATGAACGTGATCGGTTTTTTGGATCAGCCGACCTCGGGCCGCTATCTGATGGAGGGCCGGGAAACCTCGTCCTTGTCGGACCGGGAGTTGTCCACCATCCGCAACCAGAAGATCGGTTTCGTCTTTCAGCAGTTCAATCTGCTGGGCCGACTCACGGCCCTGGAAAACGTCTGCCTGCCCCTGATCTACCGGGGCATGGGGGAGCGGGAGCAGCGACGGATCGCCCGGGGAATGCTGGAGCGGGTGGGCATGGCTGAGCGGGCCGGGCACAAGCCCACGGAGCTGTCCGGCGGCCAGCAACAGCGGGTGGCCATTGCCCGGGCTCTGGCCGGATCGCCGTCCATCATCTTGGCCGACGAACCCACCGGGGCCCTGGACACCCAGGTGGGTCAGGACATCATGAACCTGTTTCTGGAACTCAACGCCACCCAGAAGATTACCACCATCCTGATCACCCACGATCCGCACATCGCGGCCCAGTGCCGACGGGTGGTCCGGATGAAGGACGGGGTGATCGCGGACAACGCTCAGGCGAGGACCACGCCATGATGCTCAAGGCCAATCTCCGGGAAGCCTCCCGGTCCCTGATCGCCGCCAAGCAGCGTTCCATCCTGGCCCTGCTGGGCATCGTCATCGGCATCGGTTCGGTGATCGCCCTGGTCTCCACCGGGGCTCTGGCCCAGCGCGAAACCCTGCGCCAGTTCATGGAAATGGGTACGGACATCATCAGTATCCAACTGGAGCAGGGCAGGGGGGAGCGGGGCGGCGCGCCGACCGGCTTCAGCCTGGAGGAGGCCCTGGCCTTGCCGGAGCGGTTGGCGACGATCCGTTCCGTGGCCCCGTACGCCTCGGCCTTCGGCGAGCTGCGCCGGGAAGGCCAGCGGATTTCCATTCCGCTGCTGGGCGTGACCGAATCCTTTTTGGACATGAACAAGCTGGAACTGGAGCAGGGCCGGTTCATCTCGGACCTGGACGTGCTGATGTCCCATGCCGTGCTGGGCGGCAACCTGGCCCAACGGCTGCTGGGCCAGGGCATGGCCGTGGGCGTGGGGGAGCACGTTTATTTCGACAACCGCAAGCTGACCGTGGCCGGGATCCTGCGCCCCGCGGCCATGGGCGCCATGCGGCCCTACGAGGCCAGCGAAGGGCTGATGCTGCCCATCACCACGGTCCTGCGCGTCTCGCCGCAAAACACCATCCGCACGATCATGGCCCGGCTGGAGCCGGGCGTCACGGCCGGCCAAGCCACTGAGGACGTGCAGGCCCACTTTGCCGGTCTGTCCAGGCCCAAGCAGATCCGGGTGACCAGCCCGGAGCAGATCATCGAGCACATGGAACGCCAGTCCCGGATGTTCACCCTGCTCCTGGGGGCCATCGGCAGCATCTCCCTGGTCGTGGGTGGGGTGGGGGTGATGAACGTGATGCTGGTCTCGGTCAGCGAGCGTCGTCGGGAGATCGGCATCCGTCGGGCCCTGGGTGCGCAGAAACGGGACATCCAATGGCAATTCCTGATCGAGTCCGTTATGCTTTCCCTGGTGGGCGGGGTCCTGGGCATCCTCATCGGCGTGGGGGCCTCCTACGGCATAGCCCATTACTCGGACTGGCAGTTCGAACTCATCCACGGAGCCCTGCTCCTGGGCGTCGGTGTCTCCGCGGCCGTGGGCATCTTCTTCGGCTACTACCCGGCCCGCCAAGCCGCGGCCCTCAATCCCATCCAGGCCCTGCGGGCCGAGTGAAGATCCGGACTAGCCCTTTTACGCCATGGACGCGACCATGGCGTCCGTATGGCCCTGGATGCCGTGAATCATGGCTCCCCTCGGCAACACCCAGATCAAGAGCAAGGGTTTGGGAAGGAGTATTCTCATGGATCCTGATTTAGATGCCAGAAAACAGCTTTTGCGAAAGCAGGCTGAAGCACGATTGACCAAAATACCACGGTCGGTTGAATATCTTTCCGTGGAAGATATCAAGGCTCTGATCCACGAATACCAGGTCCATCAGATCGAGTTGGAGCTGCAGAACGAGGAACTTCGCCACGTCCAGACGGCGCTGGAGCAAAGCCGCGCGCGCTACTTCGACCTCTATGACCTGGCCCCGGTGAGCTACCTCACCCTCTCCGAGCCGGGACTGATCCTGGAGGCCAATCTCGCCGCCTCGGTCCTGCTGGGCATGGATCGAAGCGCCCTGCTCATGCAGCCGATCTCCCGCATCATCCATAAAGAGGACCAGGACATCTACTACCTGCATCGCAAAAAACTCTTTCGGACGGGCGAACCGCAGGAATGCGAACTGCGGCTGGTCAGATCGGACGGCGCGCTCTTCTGGGCGCACCTGGCCGCCACCGCGGCGATGGACAGCGCCGGTACACCGGTTTGCCGGGTTGTCATCTATGATATTTCCGATCGCAAGCGAGCCAACGAGATATTGGTCCGGGCGAAAGAAGAACAGTTTGATAACGTTTTTCATGCATCGCCCATCGGCATTGCGGTGTATAACGAGCTGGGTATTATGCGCTCGATGAACAAGGCCTTCCAGGAAATCTATGGAATAGGCGATGAGAGTCCGATCAAGGGCATATCGCTTTTCGACGATCCATTTCTAAGCAGAAGAGCAAGGCGGAGTCTGCTGGCGGGCAGTGCTGTCCAAGAGGAAGTGTCCTTTGATTGTCAACACGCCGCGGCCCGACAAGCGTATGGAACAACAAAGACCGGGATGTTGTATCTGGATGTACGGATCACTCCGTTTGGTTCGGATCCGGCCCGCGTCGTAACCGGATACATGGTCCAGGTTCAGGACATTTCGGCCCGCAAGCAGGCCCAGGAGAGCCAGCGTGTACTTTCAAGGCAGCTTATCCTGGCCCATGAAGACGAGCGCCGCATGATTTCCCGAGAACTGCATGATGGTGTTGGGCAGGATCTTGTGAGCGTGAAAATCGGCCTGGACGAACTGAGCCAGTGTTGTCCGGACGCCTGCCCAGAAATTCAGGAGAAGGCCACGGCCTTTTCCCGTCTTATTGGCAAGGCCATCGCGGACATCCGGGATATGGCCTATGAACAGCACCCCTTGGGGCTGGAGCAGTTCGGATTCAAGCAGACCATTACGCAGCACGTCAACGAGTTTAGTGAGAAAACCGGCATTGATGTGGATCTGAGCCTTACGGGCTTTGACGGCCTGACCCTGGGTGGTGATATGGACATCAATCTGTATCGTCTGATTCAGGAGGGCCTGCGCAATATCCAGAAGCACGCCCAGGCTCAACAGGTTGCCGTGAAAGTGGTGAAATCCTTTTCAGGCATCATCCTGCGGATCGAAGACGACGGCCTCGGCTTTGATCCGGTGCAACGGATGGCGACCGCGATCGAGGAAAAGCGCATGGGCATGCGCAGCATGCTGGAACGGGCCACCCTGCTCGGGGGAACGATGCACATCCAGTCGCGCCTGGGACAAGGAACGAAAATTCTGGTCGAACTTCCCGCTGATGAAAGTTTGTAACTATTCAGCATAGAGTAATGCCGTTGTCGGGGTCGGAGTCGGGATCGGTATCGGTATCGGGTTCGAAAACGCTGGGAAGCGTTCAAAATTTTTCCTGTTCCGATTCCGATTCCGATAGCGACCCCGACTCCGATTGCCGGAGCAAGGGCGGATACAAAATGTGCTGAGTAGATACGAAAGTTTTACATCAACATGACGTAAAGAGCGCGGAGTATGGTCGAAATTGAAATGGTATCGAAATTGCATTTCGTCACGTCAATGACGTACTTGTTTTTCTCGATTTCGATTTCGATTTCGATTCCAATGTTGAGTTGGCCTGATACTGTCATTTGGGAAGCAACGTAGAACAAGGAAGCGCCATGACGCCGAAAAAAACAGTATTGATTGTCGATGACCATCCGCTCTACAGGGAAGGCCTCAAGGCGATAATCGTTCGAAGCCCGTCATTCGAGGTGGCGGGAGAAGCCGGCGACGCGGAGCAGGGGCTTCAACGGGCCAAGGCATTGCGGCCCGATCTCGCCTTGGTGGACATATCCCTGCCCGGAGGAAACGGCATTGATCTGGTCCGGAGCCTAAGAAACGTCCTGCCCGAGACGCGGATTCTGGTCATCAGCATGCATTCCAGAATGGACTACATCAGCGAGGCCTTCCAGGCCGGGGCTCTGGGCTACGTGGTCAAGGAATCCGCCGCGGAAGGGTTGTTGAAGGCACTGGAAGTCGTGGCCAACGGCGATTTTTTTCTGGACAGTTCGGTTTCCCGTGAAGTGATCCAGGGAATCGTGAATTCTCCTGGCCCGCGAGCGGTCGAGCCCCACGGCGACTACGGGAGCCTGACCCCCCGCGAGCAAGAGATCTTTCGGCTGTTGGCGGAAGGGCAATCGACCAAGGCAATCGCGAACCGGCTTTTCGTCAGCCCGAAAACCGTGGAGAACCACCGCACCAACATCATGCGCAAGCTCGAACTCCAGCGGCCCATGGACCTGATTCGCTATGCGGTCAAGATCGGCCTGGTCGATGTGGACCAATGGAAGGATTGAACCCCGGATTGGTTCGATTCTCGCGCGCTATTGGATCGGTATTGAAATCGAAATCGAAATCGAAATCGAAATCGTGATCGAAATCGAACGTCATCTCTAAAAAGATGGCGTAATCAAGGGGTGATGCACAGTTTTTTCGATTTCAATGATTTCGATTTCGATCGCGATTTCGATTTCGATTTTGATGAAAACTGATTTGTTTCACGCCTAAGCGAGCATTTCCCCCCCAACGCGCCTTCGATCAACGCAACAAACACCTCCTCTGTGTCCCCCCCGGGAGAACTTCCTGTCTTCTCCCGGGGGGATTTTCGTCTTCTCCATGTGAAATTTTCCCGCTTCTTTCGGGAAATACTCCCGCCTCTACCGGGAAATATTCCTGCACCCATCAGAGATTATTTCCCGCATAAATAAGAGATTCCCCTACAGACGAGGCTATCTGAAGAGGATATTTCGGTCCGTAATATGTAATTTTCTTCTATAATCCAAGACTGAAGTGTGCCGCACGATCACGGGGGGAGGGCCGGATTTCCCCGTTTCGTCGCCGCCACGAATCCATCGCCGACACTCGGTAGCATCGAAGACCCACGGAGACATCGATCATGAATTATCACTCTTCGCTGCCTTTGGCTGGAGTCCTTGGGAGAGGATCGTCATGCCCTCCCGCATTTGTGAACCCAAACGGAGGTGAGCAGTTCTTCAAGACGCTCGTGGAGTGGATCAACGTCCCTTTGGTGATGCTTGATGCACAACGAAGGATTTCCTATGCCAACAATACATTTTATCAGTTGACAGGTTTTACGTCATTCGATGTCCTCGGGGTAAGGCTCGATGCTCTTGTTCCGAAACATCAGCGTAATTTGATCCATCACCAGATGCTCTTGCTCGGAGACGGAAAAAATATCTCTTTTGACATCCAGCTTCCGATAAGGAATGGCGCTTTCATCCATCTCGGCGTATCCGTCTTTCCGTTCCCACAAAATTTTCGAGAATTTACCGGTGCTTTTACGGTATTTTCAAAAATCGCGGGAAACAGCATGGGCATTAGTGATGCTGTTTTCATTGCGAAGAAAGAGCTGGAGCATACTATTGATTCAGTCCATGACTTAATATGCGTTGTGGACAGGAAGAATGTCATCAAACGAGTCAATATGTCTTTTGCACGGCATTTCAATATGCATCCATGCGCATTGATCGGCAAAAATTGTGAAGAACTCTTTGATTTTTGCCTGCCTCGTTTATCCCATGAACAAAAATATCCTTTGTCCGCGAAGAAAAACGTTCTGCAGCAGACAATCCATTCTGACCGTCTAGGGGAGATTCAGGTCACGGTATCGCCGTTCAACGACTCCAGCAACAACACCGTTGGAGCGGTTTACGTTATTCACAACATAACCGTGTGGGAACACTCGAAGGAAAGCCTTGTCGACACCCATCAGCAGGTCGGCGACAAGGCTTTGATCACTCATGCACGGGAAAAAGACGCCGCTCAGGACGAACTGTTGCGCACGGCCTCGATCATCGAACATGTGCCCGAGAGTGTCGTGCTCACGGACATTGACTGGAGGATCAGCTACGTCAATCCAGCGTTCTGGCAAATGACCGGATTGGACAGACGACAAGTTCTCTCGGGAAAGGTGAACCTGTTGACCTTTTTTCAGCACTCCTGCCTGCCGGAAAAAGACAACATGGAAGAACTGATGCTCGACAAAGGCATCTGGCATGGGAATCTTGTTATGCGGCGTAAGGACGGTTCGCGCCGCGACATCAAGGCCCAGATTACTCCCTTGAAGAATTCGGGCGGGGCGATCACCAACTACGTCGCCATCCTGTGCGACGTGACGCAAGAGGTGCGTTTGGCGCGACGCATTCGCAATGCCGAGAAACTGGAGGCCATCGGGATCGCGGCCGGGGGAACCGCGCATGACTTCAACAACATTCTCGGGGGGATCATCGGTTCCATTGAACTGGCCGCGGAGCAGCTCGAGGATGGCGACCCCGTGCGCACGGACCTGGAGCAGGCCCTGGGATACGCTGAAGACGCCAAAAAACTGGTCGGTCAGATTTTGAGTTTCAAGCGCCAGGGCTCCCCGATTGCTTTTCCAACGGCCGGCCTTGATCTTGTTCAGAGCGTCATTGCCGTCAGTCGCGGGTTGTTGCCCAAAGGCGTACGCATCGTCCAGAATCTTCGGACGACCTCCTGGCTGCTCGTCGCCGACACCACGCATATGCATCAGATCCTCATGAATCTCTGCATCAACGCAGCCCAGGCCATGAACGGTCAGGGCGAAATCGAAGTGACGCTGTCCGAGGCAATCCTTGAAGGTCCCCTGGCTGTTTACGGCAACCAGCTTCCCGAGGGCGAATACCTGCACCTTGCGGTCAGGGATAACGGCCGAGGCATTCCCGAGGAAATCCTCGACCGGGTATTTGAGCCTCTCTTTTCCACCAAGAAAAGCACGGGAGGGACGGGCATGGGGCTGCCCATCGTTCACGCCGTCGCGCACAAGCTGGGCGGCGGCGTTGTTCTGGACAGCCGTCAAGGTCGGGGCACGACGGTCCATGTTTACCTTCCCCGATGCGTTTCCCTGGAACATCTTGATGAATAGCCAGGTTGATTCCCCGCGAGCATGCAATCAGGACGTCATGCCGGAACCTTGTTTTCATTCGGATGATTCTGGTCGGTGCCAGGAGGGGAAGAGGACTCTTGTCCTGATCATTGATGACGACAAGATCATCTGTAACGTCTTGTCTAAAAAGATCCTTCGATTGGGGTATGATGTTCAGTGCGCGCATTCCCTCCGCAAGGGCCTTGAACTCGTTGAACGCTATAACTTCGACGTGGTTTTCCTGGATGTCCGCCTGCCCGACGGCAACGGCCTGGAGGCGTTGCCGACGATCAACCGCGGGAGCAAGCCCCCGGAGGTGATCATCATTACCGGCGAGTCCGATCCGGACGGCGCCGAATTGGCCATCCGCAACGGCGCATGGGATTATGTTCAAAAGCCGTCTTCCTTGAAGTCGATGCTGTTGCCGTTGATCCGCGCCTTACAATACCGTGAGAAAAAGCCATGCGCAGGCCTGAAGGCCCTGAAAGTCAACGGTATTGTTGGTCGAAGCCCCCGGATCAAGGCGTGTTTCGATCTGCTGGCCCAGGCCGCGGAGAGCGACATGTCGGTGCTTGTCACGGGCGAGACCGGTACGGGCAAAGAGCTATTCGCGAGGGCCATTCACGAGAACAGCGCCAGGGCAAAGGGGCGCTTTGTCATTGTGGATTGCGCGACCCTTCACGAAAACCTCGTCGAGTCCGAGTTGTTCGGTTCCGTCAAGGGGGCGTTCACCGGCGCTGATTCGCTTCGGGAAGGGCTGATCATCAAGGCGGACGGCGGAACCCTGTTTCTGGACGAAGTGGGAGAACTGCCCCTGTCCGTTCAGAAAAAATTTTTGCGCGTCCTTCAGGAACATCGCTTCCGCAAGGTTGGGGACAACAGGGAAATCAAGAGCAATTTTCGGCTGGTCTGCGCCACGAACCAGGATCTCGAGGCCATGACCCAAGCCGGCGCTTTTCGTCAGGACCTCCTCTTTCGTTTGAGATCCATGCATATTCAACTCCCGGCCCTGATCGACCGGCGGGAGGACATCAAGGAACTGACCGTCCATCATATGAACACGGTCTGTGAACAATACGGACTGCCCACCAAGGGCATGTCGCCGGAATTCACCGAGGCGCTGATGAACTACGATTGGCCGGGCAATGTCCGTGAGTTGTTCGGCACCCTGGAGAACGTCCTGGTTTCGGCCAGAAAAGAGCCGATCCTCTATCCGCAGCATTTACCTATGGAGGTGCGGATCAAGGCAAAGAAAGCATGCCTGCGCAAGGGGCACAAATCCTCCAATCACGCCCAGCTCCCCGATTTTTCCGAGGTTCCGCGGCAGGTCGAACCGGAAGAGCGGGGCGCTCCCGTCGAAGATATGGAAGCCCCCGTGGTCGAGCCCGCCCTCAATTCGGCCCGCGCCGTTCCGGATTTCGTCTTTTCGGAATCAGAGTCCGTCAAGGCAAGTGCGTTGATGGCCAAAGACCTCCCGACACTGCGGGAACTGCGGGAACAGACCGTCAGTGCCCTGGAACGGGAGTACATCCATGAAATCTTGCGGCGTGTCGGTCACGACCTACCCGAAGTCCTGCGCCTCTCCGGCATTTCCAGGGCCAGGTTCTACGAACTGCTCAAAAAGCACTCCATTCCATTCCGTTGAACTGAGAAGTTTCGACAATCCCGAAGGGATTTCGCCGTAGAGCCGGCGGTTTTTACCCCCGAGGCGGAGTGGATTACGGATCGAGTCCTGAAGGGGCGACGTTAGCAGTTGAACTGCCAATAACGTCGCCCCTTCAGGACTTAAATTTTTTATTGGTCAGCAGGCCGGAATCAATAGATTTACGAGCCCGGTTCAATATAGCAGAAAACCAGCTGTAAACTTTCCTGACACCGATGACCCAAGTGTAAATATAAAAGTTATATCTTATTGGATGGTTATGTTTTTCCGTTAAACAGAAGCAGTGTAAAGAATAGCGACGCAACGACAGGCGTTGGGGGTGGCGAAGGAAACACGGCGCAGAACCCAAGGTAGCGGTGCGGCCGCGACCCTGGGCTCTGCGCCTGAAACCATGGAATTTCCGGAGGATATCAGTCCGAACCGCATAGTGAGTAATCCAGGATATGCGGATGGTTGCAAAATCCGGATTCCCTTATTCAAGGGGATGTCGATGGTGTGCGAGTCCTCTCATGCCGCTGCATGCCCTGCCTGGATACGAACGCTCCGCGGAATCCTGAAGTCCTGCAAAGCCGGATGCGGGAACCAGTCATATAATCCCGCGCCACCATCTCTGGTTTGGGTGTGCCTCCTAATACCTTGAAATTGCATATCAAAAAAACAACGACAGATATGGACTCCTTGGCATGCATCTTGAAGAAATGACGACGACTCATGGTTCTTTCCGAAGCAAGGCGCGCCGCCTGGAGACGGTTGCATCGAGAAGCTGCTGGTCTTGCCCATATAGCAGTCCGTTGAAAAACTCCCAATTGCTGCGTCGCTGCAAAGAGTTCAACCTCTCACGTATCAATAAATACGCTTCGACATTGAACTTTTCTTGCTCCTTGCACTTGGGATTTTTGAACGGACTGTCGACAAAGGATTTTTTCAACACTCAGATAGGCGCGCTGAGACTTCCTCCGTCATCAGGGAACCGTAAACCGCGACTCAAGGCCATGATGCTTCATACGCCAAAAACTTTCTCATCCATCCGTCCCCAGGATCGGCTCGCCATGCTCTACAGGGGGCCGGACGACCTGCTCAAGAACAACCGCGCCCACTGGCTCGGAATGGTGCAAAGACGGGCCAAGTGTCTCTGGGTCACGGACCCGATTTCTCCACGCCACGCCTCTTTGCGGGACGTGATCTGGGAGCTCGAGGGCCAGGGACTGCGTCCCGATCAGATCGCTTTCATTGATCCCGGCGATTTTCTGCGGCACGGCAAGCTGTCTCTTTCCCTGCTGTTCAGTCGCCTGGAGCAGGAGCGTCGCGAGGCCGCGGAGCAAGGATACGAGGTCTGCGACATCAGCGTGGACATGGTCGGCTTGCAGGCGGACCTCTCCTGTTTACGGGCATTCTTGGAGGACATCACCAGCAGGTTCCAGGAAAAGCAGCACAGTCCGGTCCTGCTGCAATTTCCCCAACAGGGGTTGCCCCTGGACGCCTTCAAGACCCTGCTGCGGGTTTGCATTTTCGTGGTCCTTGAAGGACGCATCCGACATAATTTTTGTCGGCTTCACTGGTTGGGCGTTGCCAAGGAATCCCAGGGGGCCGACGATCTGCTGCAAGGCATCGAACAATGGAATAGCGTGTTCGACCAGAACGCCGCCCTCTTTTTCTTGCTGGAACAGCATGGTCCGGCTTTTTGCGTCATTGACGGCCAAGACGAGATGATCCACTGGAATTCCGCCTTTGCCTCGCTGACGGGTCTTGAAATTTCCGGAAACGGAACGCGGCTTCCCCTCGCTTCCGTGGTCCGGATCCAGAGCGACATCAGCACGGCGCCCTTTTTTGCAGATCAGCAGGGGGGCGCGGCGTCCGGCGAAATCGTGGCCCTGAGCGGGGCGTCCATGCCGGTTTCCCTGACGGTGCTCCACATCCCGGATGTCCTTGGCGGTGATACGTCGGCCAGGCTGCTGGTGGTCCAGGAAAGGCGATTGAAGCCATGCGAATCGGATGCGTCCGGCCGGATCCAGGATCACTACCAGCGTATTTTTGAGTTGTCCCGTCGCGGACTTGCCAAGATTGCCGCTGATGGACGCATCCTTTTCGTCAATAAAGCGTTGGCGGAGATGCTGGGCTCTTCGCCCGAAGCGGTTTCGCAAGCTCAAGGTATGACGTGGTGGGAGGAAAACTGCCTGACTCCCATCCAATATCTCAATTTTTTCCGGGAGATCCGCGAACACGGGTCGGTTGCCAAGTTTGAACTCGAGCTCCGGTCCGACCAGGGAGAACCCCGCCAGCTGCTTTTGGACGCATACACCGCCGAGAATCAGGCTGAGTGCGGTTACGCCTTCATCGCGGTATTCGAGGATATCACGGAGCGGAAAAAAATGGAAAGACAACTCTTGCATCAGGCCTTTCACGACCAGCTCACCGGTTTGCCCAACAAGGCATTGTTCATGGACAGGATCGAGATGGCCCTGCAGCAGCTTAAACGCACTCACGACGCGTTGTTTGCCCTGGCCTTTCTGGATATCGACAACTTCAAACACATAAATGACAACTTCGGCCATGTTGCCGGCGACACGTTGCTTGTCGAGGTGGCTCGGAAAATCATGAAATGCGTGCGCGACGTGGATACGGTATCCAGGTTCGGTGGAGACGAGTTCGTCATCCTGCTGGAGAATATTCAGAATGAAGAAGAGGCCATGCACATCCTGCATCGGATTCGAGAAGAACTGGCTGTCCCGACACTGATCAACGACCAGCACGAATTTGTCTGCACCGTCAGCACGGGATTGGTTCTGTCCACGGGGTATGCATCCTCCTCCGAGATCTTGCGTGATGCGGATTTGGCCATGTACAAGGCCAAAATCCAGAAAAAAGGCACGATCCACTTACTGAGGTTCTCCAATCAACCGTCGTTGTCCAACGGCCGCGACGAACTCCGGCACGACCTTCCCGGAGCCATGGACCGGGGCGAGTTCTGTTTGCACTACCAGCCTATCTTTCAGGTCAGCAGCAAGAGGATCAACGGCTTCGAGGCCCTGATTCGCTGGGAACACCCTCGCCGAGGGCTATTGTATCCCGCTGATTTTGTTTCTCTTGTCGAGCAAGACGGTCAGATCATTCCTTTGACCCGACTGGTGCTTCACAAGGCCTGCGCGCGGATGCGCGCTTGGCAAAACAGACATGCCGGTCACCCGTTGCTGTCCATCTGCGTCAACCTGTCCATGAAGCGGATCACCTTTCCGGGCATTATGCACTGCATCGAGTCCGCGCTCGAAGTTTCGAGCCTGGATGAACGAAGCTTGGTGCTGGATTTTCCGAGCAAGGACATGACGCATTTCCAGAATACCGGCGAACTGCTCTTGCGTCTGAAAGAACAGGACGTTCAATTGAGCATTGACGACGTCGGCACGGGCCAGTCCTTGTTCCGTCAATTGGGCGGCTTTTCCTTGCTGCCCGTCGACAATGTAAAGCTCGAAAGGTCCGTGATCACAAGTCTGGGCGAGCATAACACGAGCAAGGATATTGTCTGGACCACCATTACGTTGGCCCATGGCCTGGGCATAGAAGTCACCGCCAAGGGGGTGGAAACTCCCGCCCAGTTGAAACTGCTGTCCGAAATGGGGTGTGATTACGCCCAAGGCTATCTGTTTTCCAGGCCGCTGACGGATGAAACCGCGGACGAATTTCTGGCGGGGTGCATCCAGGATCAAGGCCGTGAACACGAATTGCAAGATCGCAAGTTTGCCTTTCCACGAGATACCGGACCATTGCTGCGGGGGGAATATCTCATGGCGGGCAGGGCCGCGAGAGGACAGTGATTGAGCGGGGTCGGCGGGGGCGAGGCCCTGGGACGGGGATGATCCAACAAGAAGAGCCTTGAAATGGCGATCCTCTAAAAAGAAAAATACCATGACCCAAGACGATACCTATCCACGACTGCTCGCCCGGCTGCGTACCGCCCCGAAGACCTGGCTGGTCACGGGAGTGGCCGGCTTCATCGGTTCCAATCTGCTGGAGGCGCTTTTGAAACTGGATCAGCGCGTGGTCGGCCTGGACAATTTCTCCACCGGCCACCAGAAGAATCTGGATGAGGTCCGGGAATTGGTGGGCGCCGAGCAATGGGCCAGGTTCCAGTTCCACGAAGCGGACGTTCGCGACCTGGAGTCGTGTCGACATGTCACGCGCGGCGTGGACTATGTGCTGCATCAGGCCGCCCTGGGCAGCGTGCCGCGGTCTCTGGAAGATCCCAAAGAGGCCAACTCGAACAACATCACCGGACACCTGAACATGCTGCTGGCGGCACGGGACAGCAGGGTCAGACGATTCGTCTACGCCGCCTCCAGCTCCACCTACGGGGATCATCCGGGCCTTCCCAAGCATGAAGACGCCATAGGCAGGCCCTTGTCTCCCTATGCCGTGACCAAATACGTCAACGAACTCTACGCGGAAGTTTTCGCCTCCTGTTATGGCTTCAAGTGCATCGGCCTGAGGTATTTCAATATTTTCGGTCCACGCCAGGATCCGAACGGCGCGTACGCCGCGGTGATTCCCAGATGGTTTGCCGCCCTGCTTCAGGGCGACGCGCCCTTTATCAACGGCGACGGCGAGACCAGTCGGGATTTCTGCTATATCGAAAACACGATTCAGGCCAACATCCTGGCCGCGGGCGCGACCAGGGAGCAGGCCGTGAACCAGGTCTACAACGTGGCATTCGGTCAGCGGACCACCCTGAATGCGCTCTTCACGCACATTCGGGATCTGGTGGCCGCGGAACATCCCGCCATCTCCGCGGTAAAACCGCGTTACCAGGATTTCCGGGCCGGGGACGTCCGCCACTCCCTTGCCGATATCGGCAAGGCTCAAAATCTTCTCGGCTACCGCCCGGAATATTCCGTCCATGAGGGCCTCACCTTGGCCGGGCAATGGTATATGCATCACATGGGATGATCTCGAAATTGCCGCGCAAGACCGAGGATCGGCGTGTGATCCGTCAGGGGAATTATCATGGAATCCATCGACAATGCCGCATTGATGCATGAACGACGGCGAACCATCCGAATTCGGCGTTCGGCCTTGCTCAAGACGAACCTGGACGACATAGACCGGCCCGCCATCAAGGTCGCGGAAATTCGTGATGAATGGCGTCAGTCCTTTGCCCTTGTTTACAAGGAATATCTTGAGCAGGGATACATCAAACAAGCTCACCCATCCAAACTCTCATACACTGTTTATAATTTTTTGCCTTCCACTTGTGTTTTCATTTTCAAAAGCTATCTGAGCGTCATCTCCACCCTGACGCAGATTTTCGACAGCCCTGAATTCGGTCTGCCCATGGATATTTTGTACCACGACGAACTGAACACGTTGCGTGATCAAGGCCGTATCGTCACGGAACTCTCCGCCCTGGCAACACCAAAAGAAGCGCGTTGGTGCAATCTGATGGTCTATTTGTGCAAGACCATGTTCGAATACTCCAAATTGAGCAAGGTCAATGATATCTGTATCATGGTCAACCCAAAACATGTCAGATTCTATAAGGCCATATTTCTTTTTGAAGATTTTGGTGAAGAAAAATATTATGAAACCGTAGGTGCTCCAGCAGTCGCCTTGCGGATAAATTATGACAGTATCGAAGGGAAGTTGAATCAAGCTTATGGAGATTTAGATTTCGAGACAAATCTGTATGCATTCTTTTGCAAGGTAAACAGCACGATGGAGGAAATTGAAGGCGACAATATCTGTCCAACAAAGCGAAAGCCAATGGACTATGAGGATTTCCTGTACTTCTTGAACATCAGAAAGGAAATTTTCCATGAACTCAATGCGTTGCAGATAGCATCTCTGCAATATCATTATCCGGATATCAAAACTCACATAAACATGATTTGACGCCTACCCCATGATTATCCAGGATCAACAGGAACACGCTCTTGAACGGAGAAGAACCATCCGCCTCCGGCGTTCATCGCTGCTCAAGGTCAATCTGGAAAAAATTGATCGACCAAGCATCAAGCTCGCCGAGGAACAAGATGATTTTGAACAATCCTTCGCCCTGGTGCATGAGGAGTATGTCAATGCAGGCTATGTGCATGCGGACGGTTCCGTTTCGTTGCATTACAATATTTTTTCACTTCTGCCCCAAACAACGACGTTTCTGTTTCGCGAATACCGTAGGGTCATTTCCACGGTGACTCAAATAGGGGACAGCACATTCTTCGGCTTGCCCATGGACGCCTTGTACGGGGCGGAATTGAACAGGTTACGCTCCAGGAAAAGAAGAATTGCCGAGATATCCAGCCTGGCAACGCATTCCAGCAACCGCTGGGAGTATTTTTTTGTTTATCTTTCCCGGGCCATCCTGCGCTATTCCATGTACACCGGGGTCAACGATCTGTGCATCATGGTCAATCCCAAGCACGCCTCGTTTTACAAGACGTTATTTCTTTTTGAAGACTTTGGACCGGAACGGTTTTATGCCGAGGTCAACGCTCCCGCCGTGGCCCTGCGCCTGAATCTGGACTTGATCGGGCAACGATCCCGGCAAGCCTATGCCAACTTCGCCTTTGAAAGCAATCTTCACTCCTTTTTTTGTGATGAATCAGGCAAATACGCGGAAATCGTTTTCAACACATGCGTTCCCCTCAGAAAACCGATGTCCGAGGAGACGTTCGCTTCTTTTATCAGATTGAGAACTGACATTTTAGAGATACTGGATGGAAGGCAGGCAAAATTTCTTAGTTCTTTTTATCCCGGGTTGCGAGACCTCATCACCGCCGATGTCCGGGCAAATATGCAGTGAGGCAGGACAATTTTGTTATCTGTAAATAATACCGATACAGTAGATGCCTGGGGTCAGCGTGTTCCCAGGGAGAGCGCCAACATCAATCGAAATCGCTATCGAAATCGAAATCGAAATCGAAATCGAAATCGAAAAATATATCAGAAATCGCTTTCGATTTCGATACCGATCCGGTAGAGTGTGAGAAGAGTCGAGAACAAAATTACCCTGTGCAGTAAGGCGGTTGGACGAGCATGATAAACAGAGTGATTGTAGCCACCTTCCTTCTCTATTTCACTCTGCCCGTGATCACCTGGAGCACCGACCAAACTGTTCCCTCAGGCCGCGAGGTGGCGCAACTGGTCCATGATCGAGATCTCGGGCAAGACTCCCAAAGCCAGGTGCTCATGGAGTTGATCAGTGCCGGCGGTCAGAGAAGATTGCGGGAACTGACCGTCCTCGCCAAGGCGGACGGCCCGATCCGAAAAACAATCATGCGTTTCACCTCGCCGGCGGATATCAACGGAACCGGCTTTCTTTCCATTGAGGACGGTCAGGGCGGGACCGAGCAGTTTCTCTTCCTGCCGGCGCTGAACCGGACCCGGCGCATCGCAACGACACAAAAAGGCCGGAGCTTCGTGAATACGGACTTCACCTATGAAGACATGGAGCGTCGCCCGGTGGACGACTTCGAATATCTCATTGCCGGAGTCGCGAATCTTAGCGGGGTCGAAACATGGATCCTTGAAAGTCGACCAAAACCGGAAACACAATCCCAGTACGGTTTGGTCCGGCTGTGGATTGCCCAAGACTTAAGCGTACCCCTGAAAATTGATTATTTTGACGACCGCGATCAACACATCAAGCAGTACCGGGTTTTGCAGCTTGAGAATATCCAGGGAATCTGGACAGAGACCAAGGTGATCATGGAGGACCTCCTCTCGGGGCACAGCACCACGCTGGAGACCAGGGACATCCGGTACAACCTGGGTTTGTCGGACAATTTGTTTACGCAGCAGAACCTGGAGAATTGGTAATTCAACGGTAACTCTCAGCACAGAGTAATTCTGTTGCCGGTGTCGGAATCGGAATCGGGATCGGGATCGAAAACGCTGATGCGTTCTCAATTCTTCCTGTTTCGATTCCGACTCCGATAGCGAAGCGCCGACCCCGACACCGATTGCCGGAGCAAGATCGGACAAAATGTACTGAGTAGTTACATTCAACGTTGCTTTGCCATCTCCCGTCCCAGGGCAAGCGCCCTGGGATTCAGGGAGATATCCGAGAAGCCTATGCCGAAATTTCTCCGCGGACCGCTCATCCTCCTGGCGGTGCTCTTTTTCCAGCATCCGTGCCCGGCGTCGCTCCTTTCAGCGGCCGAGGGCGATGCCCTTTTGGCGTCCACTGCGCAGGCCGACGCGCGCGAGGTGCTGATCTTCTCTGAGCCATCCGAGTCATCTGGGCCATCTGAGCCGGGCGAGCCGATTACTGCTGAGAACGATTCCCGAGTCTGGTCGGAAGCCTTGGATCTGAGCGGCTTCATGGAGTTGAAAACCGCCCTGGATACCCAGCGATCCGATACTTTTGAACATGATCGCATGCTGCGTCATCGCATCCGCCTGGAAGGCAGATGGACGCCTGGGCGGCACCTTTCCGAGAGGGCGGCCCGGCCCTCTGAATCCTCCCTGTTTTTCCTGGCTTCCCTACAGTCCGATTATCTCTGGTTTGGGCCGGACAACACGACCGAGGACTACGATCTGGATCTGTTTGAGGGCTTCATGCACTGGGCCAAAGCTCCCTGGGAAGTCCGTCTGGGGCGGCAACGGGTGCGGTGGGGGAAGACCGATGAGATCAGTCCGGTGGATAATCTCAACCCGCAGGATCTCCGGGAGTTTCTCTTGCCGCCGAGAGAGGACCGCAAAATACCTAATTGGATGGCCAGAGTCCGCTTCTTTCCGGACCGGTTCACCGTGGAAGGCGTGTATGTGCCGTTCTTCGAACCGTCCAGGCTGGATTATTTCGACACGGACTGGGCCATGTTCCGGCATCTCAAGGAGGACACCCGGCGTTCCAACCTGCCCGAGCCCATGTCGGAGTATCTTTCCGCGCTCTCGGTCAATGAAAATACGCCTTCGCGCCGGGCGGCCAATGGAGACTGGGGCACTCGTGTTTCCAAAAGCATCAGTGGATGGGATTTGGCCGCAAGCTATCTGTATGCCTGGGAAAAGTTTCCGCACATCAGCAGCTTTCCCGTGAAGGGGTTGCATGTGGAAGGGGGGCTCTCCCCTGAATCCATCACAACGGCTGCGCGCAATGCATGGTTGACGCGGGAGAGTATCGAGGTGGTCTTCAAACGTTCCCATACCCTGGGGTTGGAATTTGAAACAACACTGGACCAGTATGGTTTTCGAGGCGAGGCCGCATACTCCGACCGCCGCTCCCTGCTGACCGACAGCCTTGTCTCCACGAGCAAGCCCGTGCTGCATTACGTCCTGGGCGTCGACCACCTGGGGGAGCAGGACTGGTATGTCAACGTCCAGTTCGGACATCAGATTGTTTTTGATCATGACCCGACGATCCTGTTCCAGGAGCGCAATGAGTATTCCATCAACGGCGAATTAAACAAGGAATTCCAGCGTGGAAATCTGAAGGCCGTGCTCCGCTATCATTACGGCATCACTGATCAAAGTTTTTTTGTGAACCCGCACGTGATCCTGCGCTTTATCAAGAACTGGGAATTCACCCTGGGCCTGGATCTGCTCGGCGGACCAGGAGACACGATTCCGGGACAGTACCGGGACAATGATCAGGTCTACATGCTGGCCAGATTTTTTTTCTAACAGTCCGTTGAAAAACTCCCAATTGCTGCGTCGCCGCCAAGTTTAGGGATATGGCTGTTACTGAAGTACCGTTTGTGAATTGGGTGGTGCAGGCATCCTGCCTGCACGAACAGGCAAGATGCCTGTCCCACCACCATTTGACATGCCTCCTGCCCACTCTCGCGGAGCATAAAGCGCGTGAACGATCATGAACCGTATACCAACCCTGGTCACCCGGCATCCCTTTATTTCCCTGATTCTTTCCCTGCTTTTCGTCGCGCCGTTTCTGGCTCATCTTCCCCATGTCCAAACCGTGGACAATGTGGACTATTTTACCCTTGAGGATGATCCGGACGTCGCATTTTACGACTCCATCAAGGCAACCTTTGGCGAGGATGAGTTCTTTGTCGTCGCCTTCACCCATCCTGATCTGTTCACCCCCCCCTTTCTGACGCTGATCGTCGCGCTCACGGACCAACTGGGCTCCATTCCGGAAGTTCGGGAGGTCCAGAGTCTGGCCAATGTGGACTTCATCCATGGTGAGCAGGACTATTTTGAAGTGCGTCCATTTCTGGAGCGCATTCCCGAAGACCCGGTTGAACTGGAGACCCTTCGTCGTCAGGCCCTGGAGACCCCGCTGTATGTGGGCAATCTCATCTCCGAAGACGGACGGACCACGGCCATTGCCGTGTTTCCCCAGCTCAGCGATACAGGTGACGGCAGCTTTCGCAAGCGGATTTTGGAGCACACAACCGTCATCCTGGAAGAGCACCGCGACCTGGTCGATGAGTTCCATCTGGCCGGCTGGACCGTGACCAATTTCAGCCTCAGCCGATACATGAAGGCCGACGTGGCCGTGTTCATCCCGGTGACCTACCTGTTTATCACCCTGACCATCTGGCTGGTCTTTCGCAACCTGCGGCTGACCCTGCTGGCCCTGGCCAACATTTCCGTCTGCACCGGCGCGACCATGGGCATGTTCTCCGTGCTGGGCATCACCCTGAACAACGTGACCACCATCGTCCCGCCCCTGGTCATGGCCCTGGCCCTTGGCGACACCGTGCATATTTTCTCCAACCTGAAGACCAACGTGCTGCGCCGGAGTCCCGACCCGGCCCGGGCCTTGGAGAGCGTCCTGGCCAAGGTGATCATGCCCTGCTTTCTGACCAGCCTGACCACCGCCGTGGGCTTCTTCTCCCTCTCGGTCAGCCATGTTCCGCCCATCAAGGAATTCGCCTACGTGGCCGCGGCGGGCATGGTGTTCAAGTTTATTTTCTCTTTCCTGCTGCTGCCTCCCTTGCTCCTGCTCTGTAAACCGGAATCCATATATTTCGGACAGGATCGAGAGCGGCGTTTCGGCCCGGCGCTACGCCGACTCGTGAACGCGGTCCAGGGCTATCCCCGGAGCATATCGATGATCGTCGCCTTGCTGGTTGTCGGCTCCGTCTGGGCGGGGTCCACGATTCAGGTGGAAACCAACCTTTTGGAATACTTCAAGTATTCCAGCCCCATCCGCCAAAGCCTGGATTTTGTGGAAACTCGGCTCAGCGGCGTGGGCACCGTGGATGTCTCCCTGAAATCCCAGGACAAGGAAGCTTTTTTGAGTCCGGAGAATCTGGGCGTGATCGAAAACATCCAACATTTTGCCGAGACCCTGCCCCATGTGGATAAAACCATGTCCTTCGTGGATTTTCTGAAGGACATGAACAAGGCCTTTCATGACGAGGATGCCATGTTCCATGTCATCCCGTATAGCCGGGAGCTTGTCGCCCAGTACCTGTTGCTCTATGATTCCGATGATATCGATGATTTTGTCACGATGGAGTATGACCATGCCCGCATTCTGATCCGCATATCCGAACACGGCTCCTCCGGCCAAGCCGTCTTCATTGATGCCCTGCGGAAGTTCATCGACATGATGGACCGTCAGGGTCTGGAAATCCGGGTCACGGGCCGCGCGGTCCAGGATGTGAACATCATCGACGACCTGGTCTGGGGGCAGATTCACAGCCTGGCCATTGCTGCGGCCGTGATCAGCCTGATCATGTTTCTCGCCCTGCGCTCGGTGCGTATCGGCGCCTTGAGCCTGATCCCGAACATTTTCCCGCTCGTCATCAATTTTGGGATCATGGGCGCTCTGGGTATTCCCCTGAACACGTCCACGGCCCTGATTTCCGTGGTGGCCCTGGGCATCGCCGTGGATGATACCATCCATTTTCTGACGGAATACAACCGTCGACGCGCGGACCGGATGTCCATCCCGGACGCTTTGCGCGAGGCTACTCTGGAAAAAGGCGCGGCCCTTTGCGCGACCTCAATGATCCTGGTGATCGGATTTGGCGTGCTGCTGTTCAGCAACTTCGTGCCGACCATCAGCTTCGGCGGCCTGAGCGCGGTGGTCATGGTCACGGCGCTTGTCGGGGATCTGGTCGTCCTGCCGGCGATAATGCTGGCGTTTCATCGAGGGAGGGCCGAGGATGGGATGGGCGTTCGGGTATGACATGATCAGAGCAACTATGCGGATCGACTAAAAACAAGGAAGCATTATGGACCGTGAAGCACTGACAACCACGTTGCAGTCTCTGGGCATCAACTCGGCGCAGACCTACCGTGAATCGGCCTTTTCCAGAAACATCGGCCTGTTTTCCCCGGGCGAGCAGGAACGGCTGGCCCAGGTTCGGGCGGCCATCCCGGGCATGGGCGGAGTGGGGGGGGGGCACCTGATCAATCTCGTGCGCACGGGCTTTGGCCGGTTCCATCTGGCCGACTTTGACCACTTTGAACCGGTCAACGTGAACCGCCAGTATGGCGCGGCTGTTCCTTCCTTCGGCCGCCCCAAGCTGGAGGTGTTGGCTTCGGAAGCACTGGCCATCAATCCGTTTCTGGACCTCAAGCTGTTCGACAAGGGATTGACCCTGGACAACCTGGAAGCGTTCCTGACCGGGGTGGACGTGGTCCTGGACGGCCTGGACTTCTTCCAGTTCGAGATCCGCCGGGCCCTGTTCAACACGGCTCGGGCCATGGGCATTCCCGTGATCACGGCCGGTCCTTTGGGCTACAGCTCGGCCCTGCTGATTTTTTCCCCCCTAGGCATGAGCTTTGACGAGTATTTCGACGTGCAGGACAGCCTGCCCGCGCAAGAAAAATATCTGCGCTTTGCCATGGGCTTGGCGCCCAGTCCGACGCACATCGCCTATATGGATTTGTCGCGAGTGGACCTTGAGGGCGGAAAAGGCCCGTCCCTGAACATCGCCTGCCAACTGTGCTCCGCCCTGGCCGCCACCGAAGCCGTACGCATCGCTCTGGGCAAGCCGGAGCTGAAGCCGGCGCCGCATTTCGTGCAGTTTGATCCATACCGCCAAACACTGCGCAAGGGGCGGCTGATCATGGGCAATCGTTCCCCGTTCCAACGCGCCAAGATCCTGTACGTGCGCCGCGTTCTGCAAGCCACCCAGCGGGCCAGGCCGGTGGTTCCGAAGCGCCCGGCCATGCCCGGCACGGCCGGGGGACTCTCCGTCGATGCCCTGACCTATCTGATCCGGGCCGGAATCCAAGCCCCGTCAGGGGACAACGCCCAGCCCTGGAAATTTTCCCGAACCACCGACGCCATTGATGTGTATTTGAATCCCCAGGCTGACGAATCCTTTTTCAACATCCGCCAGACAGCCTCCGTCATCGCTTGCGGAGCAGCCGTCGAGAACATCAGGCTGGCTGCCGGCTCCCTTGGTCTGGAGTCGGCCATAGACCTGCTTCCGCCATCTGAAAACGACAACCTGATGGCCACCATCCGCCTTTCCCCCGGCGCTTGTCAGTCGAACAGGGTGGCGGACCCGCTGTCGAATCCACTTACAGACCAGATCTGGAACCGCTGCACGAATCGCCGTCCCTATCGCAAGGATGTCCTGCCGGACTGGCTGCAGGCCGACCTGCAGGAACGCATTCAGGACATTCCCGGAGCAGGTCTGCATTTGCTGACCACCCGCCCGCTGATCAAGCGAGTTGCGAGGATGGTCTACCTGGCGGACCGGATTCGCACGGAGCATCAGGGGCTGCACGAGCATTTCACGTCCATGGTCCGGTTCGCCGACGACGATGCGCGGCTGTCCGGTGACGGCCTGCCCTTGAAAAACCTGGAAGCCGGATGGGCCGGGGAACTTTTTTTGCGCCTGACCAAGCCGTGGTCGGTCATGCGCGCCGTGAACCGCATCGGTCTGGGCCGGATGGTGGCCATGCACTCGGCCCAGGCCATCCTGGCCAGCGGGGCTGTGGGAATGGTGGTGGTTTCCGGCATGGAAAAGAGGGATTTTTTGCAAGGCGGTCAGGCGTTGCAGCGCATCTGGCTGGCTCTGGAGCATCACGGTCTGCGGATGCAGCCTATGACCGCGCTCACCTTGTTCCATCTGCGCTGGAAATGGGAGGGGCCGGGGAGTTTTTCAGACACGCATCAAAGGCTGCTGGAACAGGTCTGGCAAGAAATCCCAGGCGTGTTCCCGGATGTGGATTTCCAGAAGCAAGGGCTGTGCATGCTTTTCCGGACCGGCTACGGCCCGGGAATACGTCATCGCACCCCGCGCAAGGATATGCGCGATTTTCTACTGAAGTAGCGAAGGGTATACATAAATAAAACGGCCTGAGCGTTGGTTCGCTCAGGCCGTTTTTTTTGGTGCGTAGCGCTTGCCGGGACGAACTGTCAGCTCTTGCGGAGCTTCCCGCGACCGATGGCGGCCAAGCCCAGGAGGCCGATGCCGAGCAGGAGGATCGTGCCGGGTTCGGGGACGACATTCACTCGGAACTGACCATTGGCGCTGACGAGCAGGTCGAAGGTGGGTGTCGGGTTGGCTGGATTAAAGGGACTATTGTTGTAGTTCGCCAATTGGTTCGCGAAATCACCGACGATTTCATTCACTACTGTGAAGCTTGGGTTGGCGACCCAGGAAGCGTTCGTGGTGCCGAAACCGATGAACCAGGAGATGGGATCGGTAAGCGACAGGTCGTTCATGTCGCTGTCGAACCAGTAGCCCGGAGTCAACCCGGTGGATGCGAGCAGCGTGGTGATCTGGCCGTTCGGAACACCCGCCGCGTCGATGCTTCCAGTGCCGCCAACAACTTCGAACGTGCCGATCAACGTGCCGACGTTGGCGCCGTAGATGCCGTTAGTTGTGGCGAATTGAGGTGTGCTGTTGACATAAACATTCAAATATCCGCCTGGATCGAAGGAGAATGATCCATCCAGAGCAAACGTGCCGGTTGCATAAAAAACGGAAGTCACTTCGTATCCCAGGTACCCAAGGTCCGTGGCGGCAAAACTTGCACCGCCATCATGCTCGTTGGCCTTAAATGCGCCCCACTCCTGAAAGGTGCCGCCGGTCGGGCTTGTAAATGTGCTCTGAATGTAGGCCGGGCCGACAATGTCCAGAAATTCGTTGATCTGTACCGCCGGCAAGGGGCCTGCGCCGTCCAGGTCAAGATACCAGTTGTTTAAAAAAGCCGATGCCGTTCCCGGAATAAGGAACAGGGCCAAAAACAGGCCGAGGATAGTGCTGGTGATTGTCTTTCTAAGGCTTCGCATTGTGCTTCCTCCGACGTTTAAAGTGTGCATGCGGGAACTCTTCCCGGACGACAGAGGTTGAGCAAATGGCGTGCCATAGTGTAATATGTTTGTTTGTTTGGTTTTTTTTGTTGCTCGCTGGCAAGTGTAAAATTCTTCGACAAAGGTCCGAAGGAGTATCCATACAAATATGGTCGTCAATGCCGCACCAAGCGTAAACGAAACTGAATACTCCACGGCTTTTTAGATGGCCGAAACGTCGAAAAAACGGGACGGATTTTAAGATCATGCATGGCTGCGCATGGCTGTGAAGCGAACATACAATCATGCACTCACTCCAATCGGAGGTGTACTGGAGAATGCCTGCACGCATGATTTTCCTTGTCGAATAATATTACACTTGTCGAAAAAAAATAATATTTGGTTTGTAATTTCATGGTGTTGCGATTCGGCACACGAATTGCTTGTTCTGTTTCAAACTGCAGGGTTGCGCGCATCCAATAGGTCATGTCGGTCATGCTGTGTGTCGAGGACATTATTCAGTCCTTGAGAGCTTTTAACCATGAGGAGTTGGGAGATGAAAAAATTATTTTTACTGCTGGCGAGCTTCATGCTGCTGTCGTTTGGCGGCAATGCTCATGCAATCGTGGTCACCTGGGACTACGCCCTTACAGGTCTATTTATCAATGCCGAACTGGTCGACGGGACGCCTCTGCCCGACGGCACCACGTTAGAATGGGGAGGAGGCACAGCCAAGAGCAGTCTGGTAATAGATCCGTCCGAAGTCAGTGGATCAGTGGATACGTATGTCGGAGGAGGGAGCATTCCTAATACGTTTTGGGCTGATTCCGTTGTCCTGACGCATAATAACTTCGTCATTCAACCTCCGTCCCTTGATTTCACCACATTGCTAATGACGGTTATGTTGAAACCTCTGGTCCCGGATCAACCCGCACTGCCGACACAAATGTTTACGTTCGGCATTGATTTCACGGAGACTCCCAATGTGTTCGGAGATATTAGAGATTGGGACATTTTCGCCCTTCTGGACGGTTTCCCGAATTTTGATTTCCAATATGACGCTGGAGACGCGGACGGCCTTCAGACCTATTTCGTGAATGTGTTTCCGAGCACGGGGGGCGTGCTGAGCGGGCTCCAGGAACCCCACGCGTCATTGGCGGGAGTGCCGGTAGGAACGCTGGGATTTGTTACTCCGGAAAATGAATCCACTGCTCTTGGATTCTCATTTACGATTTCCACCCTGCCCTTTGATGTTAATCCCGTTCCCGAACCCTCCACGGTTATGCTTCTCGGGGTCGGATTGCTCGCGTTGGCAGGTGTTATCCGGAAAAAAATGAACAAGTAATCACGCCGTACAACGACGCTTCAAGAAGGCAGGGTCAGCAATGACCCTGCCTTTTTGCTTGGCGTGTCAAGGGGGAACAAGTTTTTGGATGCGTCCCTTCTTTTTGGGCCGCCCCTTCAGGGCTTTGAAGGATATCACCTTGAATCCCAGGGCATTGCCCTGGGCTGCCTATTTCGCCCTTTCAGGGCTTGCTCTTCAGCCCCAACGGGACGGCATACGATAACCCCACTGGGACTCTGGTATCCCGGCATAAAAATAGCATCCCATGGTTTCATGGAAAACAAAGCCTGGCCGCGGATACTGCCTTTTGCGTTGTTCATGGCCGTGATCGGTCTGGAAGAGAGTCTGCGTTTCATGGACGGCAGGGGGTGGGTCGTCCTCGGTGACGTGACGTTTGCTCTGCTTTATCCGCTCAAGCCTCTGGCAGCCCTGATTGCTCTGATCATGCTGCGCCGGGCCTACACGGAACTGCGCTGGGCGGACCTGAAGGAACCCGGATCGACCTTGCTCAGTATCGTCGTCGGGCTGGTGGTCTTTGTACTCTGGATCAACATGGACTGGTCCTTCGGGGCGCTTCCCGCTCCTCCGGGCTATGATCCGTCCATTTTCTCCCATGATACCATGCGGCTGACCATGATCCTGATCCGGGTGGCCAGCGCCGTGCTGGTGGTCCCGGTGATGGAGGAGCTTTTCTGGCGATCTTTTCTGCTCCGCTACATCATCAACCCGGAGTTTTCCAAAGTGCCCCTGGGCACGTTCACGCTCTCCTCGTTCCTGGTCTGCGCCGTGCTCTTCGGCCTGGCCCACCACTTCATCCTGGCCGGAATCATGGCCGCCATGGCCTACTCCTGGCTGCTCTACAGAACCAAAAGCCTGGCCCAGGCCATTCTGGCCCACGCCGTGACCAACCTGGCTCTGGCCGCGTACGTGCTTCAGACCGGGCAGTGGTATTTCTGGTGATCTGACACTCACGCCAACAGTTGAAAACCGAGTTCCCCCCCACCTCCCCAGTCCACTTTTCGCAGATTGCCGTTTTCCTCAACGCTTCCCCCCTGTTCCGTCCCTTTTCAAGCCTCTTGGGCTGTCCGCATTCTCTGGATCGTGGTTGTTCCGGTCGCACGACCCGGACTATGATCAATATAAATTGTTAGTATAAATTCAAAAGATTGAAGATAAAATTATGGTCCGGCGACTTCGGCATGTTTCTTGATATGCCGTGGTGTGGAAGTGGAAGAAACGGTCGCGCCATGCTCAACCGCGGACCGTAAATGAACCCCAGATTTTAGGAGGGTGCGCCCTTGTCAAACAAAGCCATATTAATCCTGATGGTCCTGATTCTGTTCATCGCCTCGGCTTGCGGTGCAGGCACCAAGGAGGAGCTCTACGCGGAAGGCATGAAGCTGATGGAACAGGCCAACTATAGCGGAGCCATCGTGGCCTTTCGCAATGCCCTTGAGAAAGATCAGAACTACACGGACGCCCGCTATCAAATGGCCAAGGCCTATCTGGAACTGGGAAGGTTCGATCAGGCCGAGCAGGAACTGCGCAAGGTCCAGCTCCAGAACCCGAATCATCCCGGCATCACCCTGGATATGGCGCGGATATACATGCATACGGACAGACTGGATCAGGCCGACGCCGAGGCTGGAAAATACATTCAGGCCCAGCCTTTGTCCGCGGAGGCGCTGGTCATTCTGGGTGAGATTCAAGGCCGACTCGGTGAGCTGGACCTGGCCAGGGAAAGCTATCAACAGGCTCTGCGACTTCAACCGGGCAGCATCCCGGCGCATCTTGGAATGGCCAAGATTCATCTGTTCCAGAATCAACCGGAGCAAGCCAAACAAGAGCTGGAGATCGTTCTGGCAGCAGAACCGGACAACCTTGAAGCGCTGTACGTCCGTGTTGAATTGTTGCGCAACGATCATGATCCTGATCTGCTGTTGGAGACGTATGAAAAGATCACGCGGATCAATCCGCAAGATGTCAACGCATTTTATCAACAAGGCATTCTTCTGCTGGACAAGGACGAAATCGGCAAGGCAGATGAAATCGCAAAAACGATGGAGCGGAAATTTCCCCGTCGGCCCGAAGGATTCCGGCTCAGCGGTCTGAAATATTTCAAGGAACAGAATTATCCGGAAGCGATGGTCTCCCTGCAGCAGGCCAACCGCATTCTGCCGACCCTGGACACCAATTTTTATCTGGGCCTGAGTATGCATCAAGTGGGTGATCTGGAAAGCGCTCTGAGCCAGTTCCGGACCATCCTGGACCGAAACCCGGATTCCATCGAGGCCAGGTTGATGACGGCCATGATCTTGATGCAGCAGCATCGCCTTGATTTGGCCCAGACAGAAGCGGAGCAAATTATCACCCGTGATCAGCAGAACGCCATGGCTCACAATATCCTGGGCAGCGTGCTGATGGCTCAGGGCGACCATGAACAGGGCATGCAGGCCTTGAACAGGGCCACGCAACTCAATCCGCGGCTGGCCGACGCCTTTTTCAAACAGGGTATTTTTCAGTTGGGTACGGGGCAGGGCCGGGAAGCCGCTTTAAACTTCGATGCCGCCATCAAGCTTGCGCCGGAGCAGACCACCGTGCGCCTGCTCCAGTTCGCCAATTTGATGCAGCAGGGCCGGATGGACGAGGCCTATGCGACGATGGAGCAGGGAATGAGCGGAACGGCGGGTGACGCGCTGTTGTTGAACAATATGGCCGCGGTCCGTTTTGCCCAGAACAAGCCCGAAGAAGGCCTGGGACTGCTCGAGAAAGCCAAGGAAAGCAATCCGGCGTATGTCTCGGCCTATTTCAACACGGCCGCCTATTATCAGGCCCGGGGGGAACTGGAGCGTGCGCTGTCGGAATACCAGGCCTTGTTGTCCCACGAGCCGGACAACCTGAGAGGCCTGCTTTCAGCCGCCGGTATTTCCGTTGCTCTCGGCAAAGACAATTTGGCGGATGAGTATTTTGCCGCGGCCCGGCGGAGCAATCAGCCTCTGGCTTTTTTGGCATCAGCCGAATACCGCCTGCGCAAAGGACAACCCGACCAAGCCAAAGACATCCTGGATCAAGGCATTGCCGCCACGGACGATCACCTGGCGCTGAAGGAAGCCAAGGGACGCATTCTGATGGCCCAGGAGGAGTATGATCAAGCCATTGCCCTGTTTGAAGACATTAAGACCGTCCAGGCGGAAAGCGGCATGCAGTTGCTGGTGGGAGCCCATTTGCGGAAAGGGGATGTCCAGCGTGCCATTGAACAATGCCGGGAAATGATCGCCCTGCATCCAGACTCGGCCCGTGGCCATCTGCTCCTGGCCTCCATTTATGAAACGGTTCACGACCTGGAGCAGGCCGACGAGCATATTCAAGCCGCGATGCAGGCCGAGCCGGACAGCGCCCAGGCGTACTTCAGGCTCGGAAACCTTCAGGCCCGCCGGGGCGAGATGGATCAGGCCATGCAAACCTTCGACCAGGCCCTGGCAGTTGATCCGAATTTCATCCCGGCCATTTTCGCGCGGGGCAATCTTCTGGAAGGCCAAAACGAGATTTCCCAGGCCATGGAACAGTATCAACGCATTCTGCGGATCAATGCCAATTATGTCCCAGCCTTGAACAACCTGGCCTACCTTGCCCTCAAGGGGCACGGCGGCAGCAAGGAAGAGGCCCTGCAAATGGCGGCCCGGGCTTTTCGCCAGGAACAGAACAATCCCGGCGTATTGGACACCCTGGGACTGGCGTTGCTCAAGAACGACCGGGCCGAGGAGGGGCGTCGCATCCTGGAGCGAGCCGTGGAGCTGCTGCCGGATCACCCCTCGGTGCGGTTTCATATGGCCATGGCCTATAAGATGACCGGGGAGCCGGAAAAGGCCTTGGAACAATTGAACAAGATTTTGGAAAACGAGAATTTTCCCGAACTCCAGGAAGCCCGGGAAATGAAGCGGGAGCTTGAGGGCGGCAGTTCGTAACCACAGGCGCGGAGGAGCAGCAATGAACAGATTTCACATCACCCTTTCCGCGGGCGACCTGGCATTGGCTTTTGTCGCCATACACGCGGGCTTGGTGCTCCGTTTCGGTGAAGTCGTCCAGGAAAAGGCACTGGCCACTCCGGAGCAAATCGGAGCCTTTGTACTGATCATGCTTCTCTCGTCCATTTTCGTGGAAATGTACAGCCAGCCCCAAGAGGCCACGGCACGGACACTGGCCACGCGAGTCGTGATCGGGTTGACGCTCTCCTTTTTTCTGCTCTCCGCCCTGTATTATGTTCTGCCGGCGACCAAGTACGGCCGCGGCGTGCTGTTCATGGCCCTGGGGATTTTCGGCGTTCTTCAATATTGCTGGCATCTGCTCCTCAAGCGTTTGGACTCCGTTCCCGGACTGGCCAAGCGGGTGCTCATCGTGGGTACGGGGCCGCTGGCCAAGCAGATGGGCGCCCTCGTGGGTTGCAACAGCCAGGAATATGTCCTGGCCGGTTACTACAACCTGGAATGCGAATCCGTGGATATCCCCCGCGAAGAAATCGTGCCCAACGGGCATGGTCTCTTCGATCTGGTGAAACAGCTCAAACCGCACCAGGTCGTTGTCTCCCTGGCCCAGCGTCGCGGCACGTCTCCCCTGCAGGACATGCTCAGTTGCAAGATCAGCGGAGTGGAAGTGATGGACGCTCCCTCATTCTACGAACAGGTCACGGGCAAGCTGCTCCTGGAGAACATCACCCCGAGCTGGTTCATCTTTTCCAGCGGCTTCCGGATCAACTTCCTGACCCGGATCATCAAGCGCACCCTGGACGTCGTCAGCGCCACCCTCGGCTTGATCCTGACCATGCCCATTTTTCCAATCGTGGTCATGCTGATCAAGCTGGATTCCCCCGGTCCGGTGCTGTTTCGTCAAGTACGCGTTGGCCAGAACGACCGGGAATTCACGCTTTTCAAGTTCCGGAGCATGCGCCAGGACGCGGAAGAGGCCAGCGGCGCCGTCTGGGCGCAGCAGGATGACCCGCGGATTACCCGGCTGGGACATTTCCTGCGCAAGACGCGCATTGATGAAATCCCACAATTGTTCAACGTGCTTCTTGGAGACATGAGTCTGGTCGGCCCCCGTCCGGAACGTCCGGAATTCGTGGCCAAACTGAAGTCCTTGATCCCCTACTACTCTGAGCGGCACTATGTGAAACCCGGAGTCACCGGCTGGGCCCAGGTCCGCTACCCTTACGGATCTTCCGTGGAAGACGCCGTTGAAAAGCTGCGTTTCGACATGTACTACGTTAAAAATATCAGCATCCTCTTTGACTTGCGTATCATGGTGCGCACCATCGGCGTGGTTTTGTTTCGCGAAGGAGGTCGATAGTGGAATTTATGAAGAAAAATATGTTGTTCAGGCAACTTTGTATTCCCATGCTCAAGAATTCATGTTTACGAATGGTTTCAAGCGATCGGACTTCGTATCACTCAAAATTTCAGTCTTTTCAGTGGTGCGCATTCAAAACAAAATGTCACGCGGTATTATCAAAGGAGCAAGTGATGAAGCGTATTATCATGGCTTTCCTGTTATTCAGTCTTATTGCGATTCAAGCCAACGCGGCTGACTATGTGATCGGGGAAGGGGACGTCCTGCAAATTTCAGTATGGGATGAACCAAAGCTGAGTGTTTCATCCACGGTCAGGCCGGATGGAAAGATTACAATACCCGGTCTTGGTGATGTTGTAGCCAGCGGAAATACCCCAGGAGAGCTGCAAAAGTCTCTGGAAGAGAAAATGCAGGCCCTGGTTCGCAACCCCATTGTCACGGTTTCCGTGCAAAACATTACCAACAGCAGGGTTTTCTTTTTTGGGGGCGGATTGGAAATCGGCGCCCAGGACCTGTTGCGTCAGACAACGCTGCTCCAGAAGTTGAGTACCGTCGGCAACCTGCAAGGTGCTGATCTTCGCGCAGCCTACGTGATGCGCGACGGCCAGATCATCAAGCAGGATTTTCACGCATTGATCGTGGACGGCGATTTGCGTGAAGACATTCAGCTCAAAAACAACGACGTCATCTTTGTTCCGCCGTTGCGGGAGCCGAATGTTTACGTTCTCGGCGCTGTCGGGGAGCCGAAATTCATTCCCTTCCGTGAGGGTTTGACAGTGATGGAGGCCATACTGCAGGCTGGCGGCTTTACCCCGTTTGCCCGCGAGAATCGCACCGTCGTTGTTCGCAAACAGGGTGAAGAGGAAGTCTCTATTCCTGTTCGCGGCAAGGATCTGTTGCAGGGAGACACGGCCCAGAACATTCAGCTCCAGCCCGGGGACTACGTGATCGTCAGCGAAGGGCTGTTCTAGCTGTTCGTTGAAAAACGATGCGCCACCCCGGCGAAGGTCGGGGTCCAGAATCTCATGAAAATAATGGATTCTGTATTTCTCCGGAATGACTACGGAAACGGTATTTACATCTGTACGATGAATGAAATTTAACACGAGTTCGGCGACATAGAGTCAACATGCCACATCTTCACTTCGCAACGTTCTTCACCATGTCTCTTGGAGTATTTCATGTCCGTATTTCAGTCTGATCATGACATAAAAAAATATCTTCAATTGGCTTACAGACGACGATTTTTGATTATCTTCGTCACGATCTTCATCACCTTTCTGGCCATCCTGTTCAGCCTTGCGAAGACCAATCAGTATCAAGCCAGCAGTACGGTCTTCATCGAGGAAAGCGTCATGGCCAGTCTGATGAAGGGAATCGCCGTGACGCCATCCATGGATGCCAAGATTCGGGTTTTGACTACGGCCATGGAAAGCAGAACCATGATCCTGAATGTTCTCCGAGAATTGAATATGGATCTGCAGGTCAGCAACGATGCGAACCTCGAGGCGTTGATCAACGACGTGAGAAAATCCATGGGCATCCGCCTACGTGCCAGAGACGGCCTGTTCGTCGTTTCATTCACTCACAAGGAGCCTCGCGAGGCCCGCGACTTTGTGAACACCATAGTGCGCCGCTATATCGAAGAGAACCTCACGTCGAGTCGCCAGGATACCTATGATGCTTTCAGGTTCCTGGCCGAGCAGGGTGAAGTGCACAGGAAACGGTTGGAAGCGGCTGACGCGGCTGTCCTGGAATTTCGTATCCAAAAGGGGGATCTGCTGAACAGGGATCCTGGACAATTGCTTCAAGAGATCGCCATGGCCGAGGACCGGCTTCAGGAATTGACCCTGCGTCGCTTTGAGCTGCTTTCCAGGGCTTCTTCGGAAGAAGCCCTGGCCTTTGACGGGCAGGGCAACCCCGTGCATGGCCGATTGAACCGACTGGATGCCCTGGAACGACGACTCGGCGATCTGCTGCTGCGTTACGGTCCGGCCTATCCGGAAGTTGTACAGGTCAAGTCGGAAATACAATTGCTGGAGCAGATCATCAAGGATACGCCTGATAACGTCGCGGTTTCACAGCCCAGAGCTCGAGGAACAAGTGTCTTCAGTATCCAGGCCCAGGAGTTGCGAACCCAGGAAGAGCGCTTGCGGCGACTGATAACATATAACACTGAACTTCTTCAGCAAATTCCCCTGGCGCAAGCAGAGTTCGCGGAACTTGAACACAAGAGGTCCGAAGAACAGCGCGTCCTGGAGCAGCTGATGAATCGTTACGGTCAGGCCGAAGTTTCCCGGCAGATGGAACTCCAGGACAAAACCACTTCCTATCGTATTGTCGACCCGGCCATCCTGCCCACCCAACCAGTCAGCCCCAACCGCCTGTTGCTCACCTTCCTGGGGCTTTTCGGAGGGCTGGGAGCTGGTATCGGGCTGACCCTCGGCCTGGATGTTTTAGATCGCTCCGTGCGTCATGTCGATAAACTCAAGGGCTTGGGGGTGCCCGTCCTGGCCGTGGTTCCTGAAATGCCCGATCCCGTTCGGGCGAGGCGTCAACGAACCAGAAACCTGGCGCTCTACTTCTTGGCCGGCTTGTTGATGAGCGTGATTGCCGGAGTCGTTCTACTGGAGCTTCTGAACATTAACATCCTCTACAACTCCATGCAGAGCCTCATGCAGCGCCCTGAAGTGGAACAGGCTCTCGGCTATCTGAAAAGAATATATTGGCAGATATTCTAGGCAGCCGAGAAATCCGTTCCGGGCACTCAATGCCGGAATGATTTTTTCATTCCATTGAAAAACTCCCAATTGCTGCGTCGCCGCAAAAAGTTCAAACTCTCACGTATGATACGCTTCGACCTTGAACTTTTTTTGCTCCTTGCGCTCGAGTTTTTTGAACGGATTGTCGGCCAAGGACTTTATCAAACCCCAGTTAACGACCCATTGGACACAGAATATGAGCAGAATTGAAGAAGCACTGGAAAAGGCCGTAAAGTCTCGCTCCGCGGGCAAGAACCATAATGGACGGATAAAGCCCGCCTCCCAAGCAGAAATGACGTCAGCGCCCCCGGGGGAGATTTTTACCCCTCCTCTGGGTGCAATATCCGTCAACAGCCCTACGCTGGTCGCGGCCACCGCCCCCCAGTCCTCCATAGCTGAAGAGTATCGCAAACTGAAGGAGATGGTCATCAAGCTGACCCGGACGGATCAGACAAAAAACACCTTGATGGTTACCAGTGCCATGGTCGGCGAAGGCAAGACCACGACTTCCCTGAATCTGGCCATCAGCCTGGCTCAGGAATTCGACCATACGGTGTTGTTGATTGACGCTGATCTCCGCAAGCCCTCCGTAGAAAAGTATTTGGATCTCAGCGCAAAACCGGGTCTGACGGACTGCCTCCTGGACAATGTCGAAATCCAGAAGGTTCTGCTCAAGACCGGGATCGGCAGATTGATGATCCTGCCTGCCGGGCGGATTACCTCAAATCCGGGCGCGTTGTTTTCCTCCAATAAAATGAGCTCGTTGATAACGGAGATAAAGCACCGTTACGCGGATCGGTACGTCATCATCGATACGCCGCCCGTACTGCCTTTCGCGGAAACACGAACCATGAGCAGAATCGTTGACGGCGTGATTGTCGTGGTCAAGGACGGCCTCTGTGCCCCGGAGGACGTCAAGGAGGCGCTCGATGCCATGCATGGCGCGAATATCCTGGGCCTAGTCTACAATCAGGCGGCCTTTGACGCCATGAGCAGCAGTTATGCGTATTATTATAACAATAATTATTATGCGTCGTCTGATCAGCGTTAACCAGTTCCGGAGCATTTGTGTACGAAGATTTTTTCGGCCTTCGCGTCAAACCCTTTGATCTCCTGCCCAACCCGGAGTTTCTCTTCCAGAGCAAATCCCACAGGCGGGCTATGACCTACCTGGATTACGGCATCAAGGACCGCTCCGGATTTATCCTGATCACCGGGGAAGTCGGCTCGGGCAAGACGACCATCATCAGGGATTTGATCAAAAAGAAGCTGGACCGGGTTGTCCTATCCAAGGTTTTCAATACCAAAGTCAGCTCCGAGCAACTGATTTCCATGATCAATGATGATTTTGGATTGCCCGTGCAGGGCAAGGACAAGATTGTTCTGCTCCGGGAATTGAATGAGTTTTTGATTCATCAATTCGCCAAAAGCATGCAGCCCGTGCTGATCATCGACGAAGCCCAGAATCTTTCTCCAGAGCTGTTGGAAGAGGTGCGCATGCTCTCCAATCTGGAAACGGATCAGGCCAAACTTTTGCAGATTATTCTGGTAGGGCAGCCGGAACTGAAAAAGGTTCTGGCCGCGCCGGAGATGCTCCAGCTGCGGCAACGCATCAACATCAATTGCCATATTCAACCGTTGTCCCTTGAAGAGACTGAAAAATACATTCTCCATCGCCTGGAAAGAGCCGGTGGCCGTGACGCGGCAAGGTTCTCCTCCGAGGCCCTGGACTTGATCCATGCCCAGAGCCGGGGCGTGCCTCGACTCATCAATATCATCTGCGATTATCTGATGCTTTCCATGTACTCGGAGCAGACCAGGGACATGGATGGGCATACCGCCCAGGAGATCATCAAGGAACTCGATTTCGAGCAGCAGTTCTGGGATGTCGAGGCCAGAAAGCCGGAATCGTGTTCGGACCGGAACCCGCGGGGAGCATCGGGAGAGTTCCAGAGAACCAAAGTAAAACTGTCCTTGTACCTCCGGGACATAGTCCACCGGTTGGATTTGTTGGAGAAGAATTCCGAGAAGTACGGCGAAGACCTCATGCTGGGCATTCACGATCGGATGAATGACCTGGAAGCCTCCATGGCCCAACATTCCCTGCAATTTGAAATCCTGGCGGAAGAGATCAGCAATGGCCACTTCAAGAATACTCTCCAGGAAACGAGACCCTCTACCCCGGCGGAAGTAGAAACACCCCGTCTTGCTCTTGCTGATGCAAAACCACTGGAGAAGCGAGGCTTTTTCAGTGCAATGATCGGCAGGCGGAAAGATCGTGGTAATGATCCCACTCTCTCTATTTGCACGTATCCAGACGGAATCGTGCAGGGACGAGAATGAAATGCATGCGCACAGCCTGAAAACCGGACCGCAACGCAAGGAGCATCCAATGAATTGCGTGCTGAGGCCTCGATTCCCGCGGAAAGTCTTTGTACTGCTGGTAATGTTGACGAGCATGATTGCCATCATGCACCACGGCGAGATACTGGCCGCTGATTTTACCATTCGACCGTCCATCGCCATCAGCGAGGAGTACTCGGATAACATCGACCAGGAGCCGGACAAACGGTCCGCCTTCACCACGAAGGTCATGCCCGGTGTTGCGGCAAGGTACAGGGCGCCGCTCTGGGACTGGAGGTTCAACTATGGGTTTGAGTATCGCTATTACACGGAGGAAAAGCGGGCCGCCGACGGCGGCATGGACAGGCATGACTATCGGCATGTCCTGAACGCGAGGGGACTGATTCGCATCATTGACAATTTGTTTTACCTTGAAGTCAGCGATGTCTACAAGCGGACGGACCTGAACGTGGTGCGTGCTTCAGGCGATCCCCAATTCAATGACGATCCGGAATCAGAGGCGGACCAGGATGGTTCCGACATGGAGCCCCTGGTCGAGGAGATTGCCGGGGATGATGTCAGAGACAGGGATTCATCAGACCGCAACATTTTCACGATCTCCCCCTATTTTGCCTTCCAGCCCACGGCCCGCACCAGCCTGCGCACCGGATATCGGTATTCCAACACCTGGTACAAGGAAGATATTGCCAAAAACAGCCAATCCCACACGGTTTTCGCGGACGGGAGCTACCAACTCACCTATAAACTGGCCTTGACTTCCGGTTATTCCATGGTGGTTGAATATTTTGACGGTCATGACGATCAGGACCGCGAATATCGACAGAATGTTTATGTCGGCACAAGGTATGTCTTTTCGCCGTCGACCAGGGCCTTTGGCCGGGTCGGCACCACATGGAGGGACAGGACCGGCCGCGAAAACACCAGCGACCTGTTCTGGAGCGCGGGCCTCAGTCATGCCATGGGCAGATACGTCGCCACACTGGGCACCACGGTCCGCTATGTGGATGATCCGATCAGAGACACGACCCGCAAGGAAACCGTCATTGGTGCCGGCTTGGCCCGGCAATACGACCGCGGGGCCGTGAATCTGTTCGCGTCTTATTCTGAATTCGAGGATCCCAAGGAGACCAAATACGCAACAGGTCTGACGGTCGGGCATGCCCTGACCCAACGTCTTTCCGCCAACACCGGCTTGATTGCGCAACGTCGGAAAAATCAACATCAAATCCGTATCGACGAATGGCGCGCCTTTTTCGGGCTACGCTACCTTTTGACGCGGGATTTGGTCGCATCCCTGAAATATCAATACACGGACTCCTCTTCCCAAGACCCGCTTTCAAGGGACAACTTTCAGGAAAATCGGGTTGTTCTGGAGCTGCGCCTGCATTTTTAACAGCGTCGGCCGTATCTGCTCAAAAAGTCCGGACATACTCCACTGTACTGTGCAGCCGTTGTGCCAGGTGCGGCTCCCGCCTTATCCGGCCTACAAACAATCCCGGAATGACGGGGGAGGAGAGATTTTGATGTTGATGTAGGCCGGATAAGCGAAGCGCATCCGGCATCTGGCGGACGACCATCGCGGCATCTCCAACCATGGCCAAGGGTTCCACACAATGACGTTTTCCGAAGCTCTCCACAAGTTTCGCTTCCATCTTCTCCTTGTTTTGCCCGTGTTGATCGGGCTCTACTATTCCGTAGTCCCGGACATGGTCGTCCAATGGTCCAGTGATGAAAACTATTCCCACGGATTCCTCGTGCCCTTGATTTCGGCTTTTTTTTTCTACCAGCGGTGGGAACAACTCAGGGATACGCATGTCGCTCCGTCAAATTTCGGATTGGTCGTGATAGTCGCCGGCTTGTGCCAGTTGCTTCTCGCCTGGCTGGGCACCGAATACTTCAACATGCGCCTGTCCCTGGTGGTGCTGTTGTGCGGCATGACCCTTTTTTGGTTCGGGACCCAGGTGTTCAAGATCATGGCCTTGCCCTTGCTCTTCCTGGTCCTGATGATACCCATTCCCTACATCATCTACGATGCGGCGGCCTTTCCGCTGAAGCTCTTCGTCACCGAAGTTTCCGTGAGCACGCTCAAACTGTTGGGCGTGCTGGTCTGGAATGAGGGCAATATCATCATGTTCCCCAACACGGTGCTGGAGGTGGCGGACGCTTGCAGCGGGTTGCGTTCCATCATGTCCTTGATGGCCCTGGCCGTGGCCTTTGCCTTCCTTACCCAGGAGAGCCATATCAAAAAGGCGATCATCATCGCCTCCGCCATTCCCATCGCCGTGCTGACCAATGCCATGCGCGTGATCGGCACCGGTTTTTTGGCTCAATACTGGGGCGCCCAGGTCGCAGAGGGTTTTTTTCACGATTTCGCCGGATTTGCCGTGTTCGCCGTGGCCATGGTTCTCCTCCTGGGGCTGGGCGGACTGCTCAGTTTCATCGGGAAAAGGGAGTGAACGGCGCGCGTCATTGCCAGACGCCGTCACTGTAACCAGACAAGGAGAAGGACAGATTTGTTCTTGCACTACGGGCGCTCTGAGTCTGTATCGAAATCGAAATCGTGATCGAAATCGATTTCTGGTAACTTTCCGATTTCGATAGCGATTTCGATTTCGATGATTGCTGGCCCACCCTGGAGGTTCCCTTTAAACATACTGCAATCTACCGCTCTGAAATTATAAAGATTTTGCAGAGAACAAAATGGCCCTGAGACAAGGAGAAGAACGTGTTGACCACGAAGCGATTCGTCATTGTGTATATCCTGCTCTTGCTCGGCATACTGTACATGCATGCGCATGCCGAGACCGTGATCCCGTTGAACAAGCCCTTTGCGCAGTTTCCCACCGAGCATCAGGGCTGGCGGATGATCAACGAATATGAGTTCAGCACGAGGGTATTGAGTATTCTCAAGCCCACGGACATCATGAACAGGACATATGCCCGGGATGATGGTCGTCATATTGATCTGCACGTGGGGTTCTATGATGGCGGCAAAGAAACCGGGGGAATCCATTCACCGAAGCACTGCCTGCCGGGGAGCGGGTGGTTTCTTCGCTCCAGCGAACATGTAGCCATGGAGATCGGTTCGGACACGGTGCACATGGTTCAGGCTGTTTACCAGCATGGTGAAGCAAGCGAACTGTTTTTGTACTGGTTCCAGGTTCGGGATCGATCCTTGAACAACGAGTACGCGCTCAGGCTGGCGGAGATAACGGGCGCCCTGTTGCATGGTCGAAGGGACACGGCTTTCATTCGAATATCCTCCCGGTTTGACGGCGATTCGAAGCAGGCCATCAAGCGATCCCAGGACTTTGCCACGGATTTTTATCCCGTTATCCGGGAATTTCTGCCGTCATGACATGGATTTATTTTCTATAAATCCGGAGGATCGCGCTCGTGGTGCTCCAGACCTTTCTCTCCCTGGCCGCGATCCTGACGGCCATCGGCATGCCGCTTTACGTGCTGGCCCGCGGGCGGGGGTCCTGGAGCCTGGCGTGGCTGTTTTTCGCCTTGGTCGGTACGGCATCCCTGGAGCTGTTTGACCTGCTGGCTCTGCGCGATCCGGAAAGCCTGCCTCAATGGCGTCGCCTGGCCATGTTTGCCGAGGGAATCCTGCCCATGGCCTGGCTTGGCTTCAGTCTGTCCTTTGCCAGGAAACCGGGCATCAAGAACGTCTCCCTTTTCCAGATCGCCTTTCTGGCGCTGACCCTGACCTTTCCGGTCATGGTGCTTTCCCATTCCTTCGAGAGCTTCTACTTTTCACCCGATTTCGCCGTTGAGAGGCTGTTGTTCCTCTCCTCGTCGGCCTTCGCGTTTTACGTCGGCCTGTTCCTGTTTCTCGTCCTGCCCCTGATCAACCTTGAGACCACCCTGGCCGAGACCAGTCACGGCGACCGCTGGAAAGTCAAACTGGCCCTGATCGGTTCCGGAATCGTCCTGGTTGGTCTGATCTTCTATTTCAGCCAGGGGTTGCTCTTCAGGACCATCAACATGCAGTTGATTTCGCTACGTTCAACGGCATTGCTTCTGGGCGCGGCCCTGATCGGTTATTCCCTTCTACGGCGTAACCACGAGGTCGGAATTATCCTGTCCCGGCAAATGGCTTTCAGGTCCGTAGTTCTGCTGGCTGTCGGTCTGTACCTGCTGGGACTGGGGCTTCTGGGGGAGGGACTGAAGCATTTCGGACCGGAGTTTCCCGGCGCTTTGGCGGCGGTGCTTGCCCTGCTTGTCGGAACCCTGCTGCTGATCGCCCTGTTGTCCGAAACGGTGAAGCGCAAGATCCGGGTCTTCCTGGTCAAACACTTTTACAAAAACAAGTATGATTACCGCCTGGAATGGCAGAAACTCACGGATCGACTGTCCAGAGCCAAGACCAGGGATGAGCTGTACGCCGCAGTGCTCCAAAGTTATCGCGACACGTTCGGCATGGGCCGGGTCGCCCTGTTTTTGCGCGATCACGACACCAATGTTTTGCTGTGCAGCTCCTGTTGTGAAATGAAAACTCCGCAGGTTGTTTTCAGCTCCGACGATCCCCTCCTGGCACCCATGTCCGCGCAAGACTGGGTCCTGAACCTGAAAGAGAAGCCCCTGAAAACCCAGACCAGCGACCAGGCTGATTTTATCCGGGAAAACAGGATCGTCCTGCTGACGTCATTGCATATCGGTGGTCGTTTGGAGGGCTTCATCTCCCTGGGTGCTCCCCTGGACGCCCGAGAAATCTACAACTTTGAAGACTATGACCTGATCAAGGCCATGTCCCGCCAAGTGGCGCTGGCCCTGCTGAATTTTCACCTGGCCGATCAGTTGGTCCAGGCCCGGGAAATGGAGGCAGTGGGGAAGGTTTCCGCCTTTGTGGCTCATGATTTGAAAAACCTCGTCTACACACTCTCTCTGGTTCTGGACAATGCCAAAGACTACATCGCCGACCCCGAATTTCAGCGGGACATGCTCCAGTCTTTGGGGAACACGGTCAACAGGATGAAGGTGTTGATTGCCCGTCTCAAGGAGCTCCCTGGGACTATCAGTCTGAACAAGCAACGGGTCGATCTTCGGAATTTGGTTGAAGAGGCGGTGAGTACAGTTGTTGAGACGGCACCCGTTACGATCGTCGGGGATCCCGTGTTGGTGGTGGCGGACCGGGAGGAATTGCACAAGGTTCTGCTCAATCTGTTGCTTAACGCCTTGGAGGCCACGAAAAATAACGGTCCTATCAGTGTGGCCGTGGTCCGGGAGAATGGCCGGGCAGGATTTCGCGTCACGGATGCGGGATGCGGGATTGACCAGGATTTTCTGGCCCAAGGCCTGTTCACCCCCTTCAGGACCACGAAACCTGGCGGATTGGGCATCGGTTTGTATCAATGCAAACAGATCATTGCCGCCCATGGCGGCCGGGTCGAGGTGTTGAGCGAGAAGGGCAAGGGGGCCGCTTTTACGGTTTGGCTTCCGCTTCGCGATGAAGAGAGGGGCTCTGCAATGGGTTTGACCCGTGAAGCCGACGAGGGAGTTCGCGACGACGTTGAAAAGCGGAGCTGATTGATGATTGAGGTTCTTTTGCTCGGACTCGACAACCCTGAATGCTCCCATCGCGGTCAATGATCCCAAGCGCACAATACCTGGGCGATTCTTTTGCTGGCTTGTCCATCCCAAAGACTTGGAACACGAGAAGGTTTGCATTTCCCGGCCATGATCTGGTCCACTGTCCGGCGCAGCAGCTCCATGTCCGTCCCGATCAGGACATTGCTGCCCTCCTCCATGGTAATCGGGCGTTCCGTGCTGGTGCGCAGCGTCAAGCAGGGGACTTTCAAGGCCGTTGTCTCTTCCTGCAAGCCTCCGCTGTCCGTCAGCACCATGGCGGCGTCCTTCCAGAGATAGAGAAAATCATCATATCCCAGGGGAGGGAAAAGAATGATGCCGGTTTCGAGAGGATCGTCCGATTCTTGCGGTGAGCGTATTTGTTGCAGCAGGCCGAATGCTTCCAGTTTTGCCCTGGTTCGTGGATGACAGGGAAAAACGATCGGAAGGCGTTCGCTGACATCCATCAAGGCCGCGATGATCGGTTGAATGTCTTGCGGTCGATCCACGTTGGCTGGCCGGTGCAGGGTCAGGCAGGCATATTTTTGGGGGAGCCGTTGCTTGAACCGGTACATGTTCAGCTCAGCGGGGTCCTTTTTCTGAAGCCGTTGCAGCTGGTAGAACAGATTGTCGATCATGACGTGCCCCACGAAATGCACGTCCTTAGGCGCCTTGCCTTCCTGCAACAGGTTTTCCGTACCGTTTTTCTCCGTGGTGAAGAAAATATCGCTGATGGCATCCGTGGCCAGTCGGTTGATTTCTTCGGGCATGCTCCGGTCTCCCGAGCGCAAACCAGCTTCCACATGCACCAGACAGATGCCCATTTTCTTGGCGACGAGACCGGCGGCAATGGTTGAGTTGACGTCGCCGACCACCAGGACCATGTCCGGATTTTCCATGTCGCAAACTTGTTCGAATTTGACCATTACCGCCGCGGTTTGTTCCGCATGTGTCCCCGAGCCAACCTCCAGATTATAGTCCGGCCGGGCAATGCCCAGTTCGGTAAAAAAAGAGCCGGACATGTTTTCGTCGTAGTGCTGGCCAGTATGCACCAGGATCGGCAGTATCGATTGAGCATGATTTTGCTTCATTTCTCGTAAAATTGGCGCAATTTTCATAAAATTTGGTCTTGCTCCAGCCACCATCAGAATCTTTGTCATGTTGAACACCTGTTTGGTTATTGCATGAATATGCACTTGATCTCCGAATAGAGATCAAGATCGTCAACGACACCATCAGGAAGACCATCGAGCAATGCAGGCACATCAGGCTTGCGTTGAATATCGTCGATAACGATATCAAGAAACGTGCCGTTCTTTTCCTTGCGAAGTCTTCGGTCATCCAAGTCCGACAACATTGATCTTTTACGATGCTTTTCGTCAATTATTGAATTGGCGTGTGGTATTTATTTTGCAAGGTCGAGCATGATTTTGAAGTGTTATTTCCTGATTTAAAATGAGATTTCGTAATAAGCACAGCATGTTGATTTATCCAAATGATTACGGTTGCCACGCCTGATTTATCCAGGATGAGAAGAGTGAAAACAGTAACCGTATGAATATAATTGATAAATAATGCAAATGATAACAACGACGCAGCATAATTTCTGTCCAGCAGTTCAATCTATATTGACCGGATTGTCCAGATTTTCCGGACAAGGAGTTTTGTTGCAAGGCCGTTATTGCTTGCCAGAAGGGAAGCCATGTCCAGCATAAATCAAAAATATGCATCGAATTCAGGCTCCACGAGAGAGTGTCGAAATATTGTTCCGTACCGAGGCAAAGTGCGACGTGAGCACAGGGAAGAACTGCTCGGGCAGACCGGCATGGTGCTTTGGTTCACGGGGCTGTCCGGATCTGGCAAGTCCACCATCGCCCATGCCGTGGAGGAGCGGCTGCACGCGCTGGGAAAGCTGACGTATGTTTTTGATGGAGACAACGTCCGCCAGGGGTTGTGTCGGGATTTGAGCTTCTCTCCCGAGGGGCGTGCTGAAAACCTGCGACGTATTTCCGAAATGATTCGGCTGTTCCTGGATGCCGGGATCATCTGCCTAACGGCTTTTATTTCCCCCATGCGCACGGACCGGGGAAAGCCCAGAGAACTGATCAACTGTGGTCGATTCTTCGAGATCTACGTCAAATGTCCGCTGGAAGTATGTGAACAACGCGATGTAAAAGGACTCTACAAACTGGCCCGCTCTGGCCAGATCAAAAACTATACCGGCATATCCGCTCCCTACGAGGAGCCGTTGGATCCGGACTTGGTGCTGGAGACAGACAGATGGTCACTGGATGAATGCGTAGAGAAAATTCTGCAAGCATTTTTCAAAGTCCCCCCATGCCCCGGACAGTCGCCAAGGCCATTGTAAGTGACGTTAACAATAGTGATTGGTATACAGGATATCCAATACACAACATAGATATGACCATGGCGTCGAAAGATATTATATGAAAATTATATTCATACTATCAATGTTTTTTATATTCTACACGTATATTATTTATCCGTTTATTTTGTTGATTCGGTCAAAACTCTTCCCAAAGCCAATCAACAAGCAATATTGTGATATTTTGCCGATGGTTTCCATTGTCATCGCAGCGAGAAATGAAGAGAAAAATATTGAAAAGCGGATCAACAATCTTCTTGAACTGGACTATCCATCAGCCCGTTTTGAAATCGTTGTTGTCTCGGACGGTTCGGATGACAATACCAACCAGATCGTGCGGGAATGTGCGGCACGAAGCGCGTTGGTCAGGATTTTTGTCTGCGCACCATCCAGAGGGAAAGCATCTGCATTGAGCAAGGGCGTTCGTGAAGCACAGGGAGAAATCATCGTTTTTGCCGATTGTCGCCAGTGGTTCGACAGACGAGTCGTGATGGAGCTGGTGGCTAATTTCAACGACCCACAGATCGGCTGCGTCAGCGGAGAACTGGTTTTCGTTGAGCAACGTGCCAGCACAATCCAGAAGGAAATGGGCGTATATTGGCGTTATGAAAAGATGGTCCGGAAGCTGGAAAGCCAGGGCGGTTCAGTTGTTGGCGCAACGGGTGCCATCTATGCGATTCGCAGAGAACTCTACAAAGATATTCCGGCAGAGACGATTCTTGATGACGTCTTGCTCCCGATGATCATCGTCATGCAGGGCCAGCGATGTGTTTTTGATCCTTCCGCTGTCGCCTACGACACGGTTTCCAAAGACATGCGTTCTGAAATGACCAGAAAGATTCGTACGTTGGCTGGCAATTGGCAGCTACTGAAGATTGCGCCGGAGCTGATGTCGCCGCTTCAGGATTCAATCTGGTGGTGTTTCTTGTCCCACAAGATATTCCGACTCCTGGTTCCGTTCTGGATGCTCTCCGTGTTTTTCGCGAATTTTTTCCTGGCGGGTCTGTTTTTCACCATCACGCTTGTCGCGCAACTGGTATTTTATGGTGTAGCGGTTGCTGCCTATCTCAAGCCTGAATTCCGTGAATTGCGTCCGGTAAGTTTAATCTACTTTTTCGTCAATCTGAATTATGCGGTACTTCTTGGGACATGGTGCTTTTTTTCTGGCAATACAGCTAAGACATGGAGAAAAGTTGCGTAATGCGTTGCTATGGAATTCCTGGTAGTCGTTGTGCTTACAAAGGGGATGTCTACGATAAATAACGTGTTTCCATATCGTTACATGAACGTCGGGCAATGGATAAGAGAAAAAAAACGCATCCAATACTGGTGGCGAGTATTCTTAGGATTTTTGCAACAATCTTAATTTTCGTTTTTCATTACAGGGGGCTCAGCAAATTACCAAATGATATACCAATTGATAAAATTGGCATAACGACTTTTTTGCTTCTTTCAGGATACTTTTCTTTTCAGCCGAATATTCCTCCTGCTTCGTGGCTGATTAAGAGAATCAAGCAGATTATGATACCCTATTGGTCGGTCATATCCATTGTTTTGCTTGTCAATGAGATTGTAGGTTACAAGACAACAGATTTTTTTACAGCAATAATTATTTTTTTTGGAGGAAGCCTGTTCGTAAAAGATCCTGTGTATGTCATATCATGGTTTATTACATATATTTTAATATTATATATTTGTCTTTTTATATACTTATTGATTGATAATATTTTTTTAAAATTAGTATTCATCGTTTTTTCAGCGATTTGTTTAAATTTTGCGGGGATAAAGAATTACCTGTACTTTTTTAGTTTTTATGCTGGTTATTTTGTACATGCATTTTTTAAATTGAATTTTAATGGTACGTCAAACAAATTATTGAATAAGATTAATTATATTCTGTATCAAATCCAAGGACATTCATACTCATTTTTTTTGCTTCATGGCGCTATTTTAAAATTGGTATTCGGCGTTTTCATGTTTAGAGGTACGATGGCATTTATGATATCTTTCTTGATGACATCAACTGTGTCTATATTTCATAAAATCATCTCAGAAAAAATAGAAAAATTTTTGGAATATTATGAAAATAAGATTGTCACGCGTATCTCGCATCCTTGAAATTTCATTAAACGAGAAAATGTAATGAACACATCTCACTCATTAAATGGAAAAACAGTTCTGCATGTGCTTGATCGATCAATTCCAAATCTCAGCGGTTACAGCATCAGAAGCAAATACATTGTCGATTTCCAGGCCAGGAACGGTTTGAGTCCTCTTGTGGCGACAACGCCAAAGTACGAAAGAACTGTTGCTCATGAAAAAATCAATGGTGTTGAATATCACCGTTCGTATGAGAAGCCTGGGAAAATAATGCGGATTCTGCAAAAAATTCCTTTCCTCAGGGAACAGTGCATGATGCTCCAGGTTGAGAAAAGGATTGAAGAATTGGTGCAAACCAGACAGGTCGACATTATTCACGCGCACTCCCCCTCGTTATGCGGTTTGCCTGCATTGAAAGTCGCTCGTCGCATGAACAAGCCCATGGTTTATGAAGTCAGAGCTTTCTGGGAAGATGCGGCAGTGGATCGAAAACGATTTGCCGAGAATTCCCTGAAGTATAGAATCAGCGGCAAGATTGAACAAAAGCTCTTCGATCAGGCTGATTGCGTTGTCTGCATCTGTGAGGGGCTGAGAAAAGAGATTGCTGAAAGAAGGTCGAAGCCAGGGTTGTCGATTGTCCCTAATGGCGTTGACGCCAGTGTCTTCATTCCACTTGCGAAATCGCAAAAACTGATCGCAAAATATCATCTCCAAGGGAAAGTCGTCATTGGATTCATCGGTTCTTTTTTTACCTTTGAAGGGTTGGCGGATCTCATCCAATGCATTCCCAAGGTCAGCCACGGACAGCGCGATGTTGCTTTCCTTCTTGTAGGTACTGGTGTTGAAGATCAAAATTTACGAAACCTCGCCGAAAAACTGGAACTGGACGGACGAACCGTGATTTTTACGGGCCGTGTCCCCCATGAGGATGTTCCGGAATACTATTCAATCATTGATATCCTGGTCTATCCAAGGATTAGCAAGCGGATCACCGAACTTGTGACCCCTCTCAAGCCGCTCGAAGCCATGGCCATGGAAAAAGCCGTCCTGGTCAGCGATGTCGGCGGACTCAAGGAGTTGGTCAGCGATGGACAAAACGGATTTGTCTTCAAGGCGGGTGATATCAACGACCTCGCGGATAAACTGATCTACTTGGCAAGTCACCTTGGTCGCTGCCGGGAGATTGGCCGCCAAGCCAGGAAGGATGTGATCGCAAAGCGCGACTGGTCCGTAGTCGTTCAGGGCTACTTTGAGATCTATGCGGGATTGTTGAACGGCAAAACGCAAGCACAGTAAATTGCCAGGCTCCTGAGCAATGAAGAAAATACTTGTGATTACAATGCTGTACCCCAGTCGGGAGAGCCCTCATTTTGGCGTGTTCATCAAAAGAGAGGTCGAGTCGATGGCTGGGCTGTATTCGCAGAAAGTAATCGTGCCCATTCCCTGGCGTTTCTCCCATGGCAGGGACTCAGCATTGCCGGGAGATCGGCATGATCGTGATGCACGAAATGGCATCGAAGTCATTTACAAAAAATACTTTCCACTTCCCGGCGCTGTATTTTTACCGGCAAAAGGAGTCTGGTTCTATCTGTTCCTCGTGGGTCTGATCAGGAAAATCCAGGTTGATTTTGATTTTGATCTCATCCATGCGCACAATGCCTACCCAGAAGGATATTGCGGGTTACTCATCAAAAATGAATTCAAGAAACCGCTGATTGTTTCCTGTCGGGGTAATGATCTGAACAAGCTGCCCGAGTCGTTTGTTCTGCGGCCGATGATCAGGCGTGTCCTGAACAATGCCGATGCCGTCATCACTGTGTCCAAAAGCCTTGCCCGGAGAGCCGTCGAACTGGGGACGGATCCGGATAAAATATCTCTGATGCCCAAGGGAGTAGACATGGACGTATTCAAGCCCATGTCCAAGACGAAGGCACGAAAAAAACTCGATCTCCCCATGGACAAAACGATAGTCCTGTCGGTTGGTTGGTTGATCACCAGGAAAAATCCATTTTCATTTACCAAGGTCCTCCAGGACTGCACCGCCGCGGAGCGTGAAAAACTACTCTTCGTATGGGTTGGTGAAGGTCCAAGGCGAACTGAGTTGGAGCGAGAGATCAAGGCCAACAATCTTGAGAAGCACGTCAAACTGGCGGGAAGAAGGGATCCGGCTGAAATAGCAATCTGGATGAACGCCGCGGACATATTTATGCTGGTCAGTTTTTCTGAGGGCATGCCGAATGTCTTGTATGAAGCCATGGCTTGTGGAGTGCCAGTCGTCGCGTCGAATGTTGATGGTGCCTCAGAGGTTGTCAATCATTGGGAAAATGGATTTTTGGTCTCACCATATGATTACAAAAAGATGTATGAATACATATTGTTGCTCAAAAATGATCCGGGATTGCGAAAGAATATTGGATCTAATGCTCTGCGATACATGAAAGATAATAATTTGTATTGGGAGAAAAATGCAAATTGGCTTCGAAATAAATATGAATTAATTATTAGTAGTGATGCTAGCGAGGCTAATAGAAATGAATAGTGTTGTATTTTTGTCGTTGGGCGTAATGTTCGTGAGTCTGATAACCGTCATAAATCCGTTTTATGCCTTGCCATTTTTTATTTTTGGACATTTTATCGAGCCAATACAATTTTTCCCAGAACTTCGAACGTATAATCCAAGCTTATTATTGGGATATGCAGTACTCGGAGCATGGATACTGCATGTTGTTTTTACAGGGAATTTTATTGCGGCTAAGAACAAGCTTGTTGGCCTTGTACTTGTTTTTATTGCTTGGACATTTATTTGCTCTATAATCGGATCAAATGCAACATGGAATGACCAAATGATGTTCATAAGAAATGTCATGCCGTTTTTTCTTTTTGTCTACATGGTGAAGACAAAAAGGCAAGTCGTTATTGTTGTTTGGGTCTTGATGGTGATGGGAGGAATAGCTGCATTGTACGGTTTGTATTGTTTGAAAGCTAACATTGGCGTTAGAGATGAAGGAATTGTGAGAGTAACAAGTTTTATGTCAAATCCAAATGCATTTGGAAAGACACTTGCGCTTTTAATACCAATTACAATGGGGTTGTTGTTAAGTAATTATATGTATAAAACGAAAATAATTTTGTCTGGAATATTAATTTTATTGATAACTGGAGTAGTTATTACATATTCAAGGACATCAATGATTGCAATGTTGTTGTGCTTATTCTTGACACCAGTAATGTATTTCAAGGGGAAAAATAAAATTATCGCCTTTATGGTTACCTTGGCTCTTGTACCGGTGTTCTATTATGCCTTTCCTCTTGAAAGAGTAAAATGGAGGGCGCACAACAGGCTGATGACGACATTTCAGGCAGAATCAGCGGCGGAGGTTGATCTTGGCAGGGTGGAGTCAGCAAGGGCGGGGTGGATGATGATGCTCCAAAACCCCATTTTTGGCGTAGGCATAGGTGGATTCGGCCATGAGTATTATCAGCTTGCACAACAATCAGATGATCTTGAGTTGGTTGAAAGCAGATATGGAGAACGTGGTTTAAGTGCGCATAATCTCTATGTGCAGGTGGGAGGACAATTGGGGGTTGTTGGGGTCGGTTTGTATTTTTTGTTGATTGTATATGCCTATCGAAATGCTATAAAAGCAGAAAAAATGTTTGAAAAATCTGAAGAAGGCACGCTCTATGCGTTATCCCGTTCATTAAAAATATTTATAATAGCATTCATGGTAATCGGAGTTACGAGTAGCGGATTAGGAAACAAGCTGTTTTGGATTGTTATTGCTCTTGTGATAGTTCTTAGAAGGTTGGCGAATGATCAAAATACTAAAATAAATCATTATGAAACGATAAATGCTGTATAAAGTTGTGCAGAGAATTAATTTTTTAGAATTAATAATATTTTATGAAATCAATCATTTTTAAAAAAAAATGGCGTAAATTGTACTTTATGCTGATGAAAATTAATATTGAATGTAGATCAGTTTTTGTTAAAATTAATCCATCTCCAATATTTATACTTGGAAACCAAAAATCGGGGACTTCCGCAATTTCAGCATTGCTTGCATCTGCAACAGGATGCACTGTAAGCATAGATCTGTCAAAAGAGTGGCTGTATAAACGTAAGGGATATTTACTTGTTAAAGAAGGTAAATGGACCTTTGCGGATTTTGTTGAGCGGAACAAACTTGATTTCTCAAGAGACATTGTCAAGGAAGCAAATTTGACATTGTTTTATGAAGATTTGGTTGAGACTTTTCCGCAATCGAAATTTGTATTTATTGCAAGGGATCCAAGGAGCAATATCAGAAGCATACTTAATAGGATCAAAGTTCCAGGGCATCTCGAGTCTCTGGAAAGATGGGATCAGAAACCGCATATCGCCATTGGTTGGGAAAAGGTTGTAAACGGTGCATGGCTTGGACTTGACGGCGACAACTATATCAGCATGCTGGCACAAAGGTGGAATTTAATGTCCGATGTTTACATTCAAAATAAAAATTCCATCATCCTTTCACGATATGAAGATTTCCTGGTTGATAAAATAGGAGAAATCAAGCGAATCGCAGGAAGATTACATCTTAATCCCCATTACGATATATCCAATAAAATTAACATACAGTACCAGCCGAGAGGGAACAGGGAAGAGAACCTGCGATCATTTTATGGTATAAAGAATCTCGAAAGAATAGAAAAAATTTGCCGAAACAATATGACTCTTCTTGGTTATTGCCGGTAAGTTTTGTTATATGAAATGAGTGCTCACAAGGCCGTTTGTTGTCTGAATACTTAAAATGATATTTATTTAATAATCTGAATGATATATATGAAGAATATCATTATACTCTGGACAGGTGGCTTTGATTCAACATATCAGTTGCTGCAGTTGTTGACTGTTGATAAAGTTAACGTGTCGCCAATTTATATTATTGATGAAGAGCGTCGATCAACATGTGCGGAAATGATATCGATGAAGAGAATCATATCGAAATTAACAAAAAAATTTCCATATGTTATTGATCTTTTGTCACCTATACAATACTTTTCTATGGCAGGTATTGTTTCGAACAATATTATATCCGATGCTTTTAAAAGAATCAGAATGAAATCATTTATTGGTGGGCAATATGAGTGGTTGGCCCGTTTCTGTGATCAAAACAATATGACTGATATGCAGTTATGCATTCACAAAGACGACAAGGCTCATGATGTTCTTGTTGATGTAGTCATTGCAGATCCTCTCAAAAGTTGTCGAGTTAGTAAATCATTCAGTGACACAGATGAATATACACTCTTTAAATATTATACATTCCCAGTGTTCAGCTTGACAAAAATCGAAATGATGGCTCTTGCCAAAGAACAACACGTTGAGGAAATTATGAATATGACATGGTTTTGCCATAGTCCGCATAAAAACATGATACCTTGTGGAACATGCAACCCCTGTATTTATACCATGGAAGAAGGGCTTGCCCATAGGTTGCCTTATGCAAGTCGTATCAAGTCATATATCACGAAATATGTCGCAAGGCCGACAAAATCGGCAGCAAGAAGAATTATCGCTCGACTTGCATGAAAAATTGTATGCATATTTTTAAAACACAATGCAACAATATAGGTAAATATTATGCTAAAAAGGTTGCTAATAAACGAAACAGTCAACAAAATGACCCCAGGATTTGCAAAGAAAATTATCAGAAATATTATTCCCTATCATACTTTCATCGAAACAATATGGGAAAAAGAAAATAAATATATAGGTACGGAGTTTGAATGGAAATACGATTTTGGAAGTAATGTGAAAATTGGAATAATTTATGATCTTGCTCAGTATCACAGACACTATATTGCTGCTTGTATTGATTTGAAAAAATCATATGAAGTTTTCGAGATCCATGACACAAAATGGATTGGAAATTTTATGAAATCTCAATGTCAACTGTTCCTTGTTTGGCCTACGATTGTAAATACGCTTTGGAAGAAACTGTTTGACGATCGACTTTACTTTCTGACACAAAAGCTCGGGAAGATCATTTTTCCGTGTTATGAAAGTTTATGGCTTTATGAAAACAAGAGCCGTGTTCGGGATTTTTGTCTTATCAACGGAATCAAAATTCCTCAAACAGAAATTTTTTACAGAAAAAATGAGGCATTAGAGTACATTGAAAGATCGAAAATTCCCGTTGTATTGAAGCTTGACCAGGCTGCTGCTTCGCTTGGTGTTTGGATTGTCAAATCGCGAAGTCAGGCACGACAAATGGTTCGCGCAATTTTTCATAAAGGTTTGGTGGTGCGCAGAGGCGATCCACGCGATCGAAGGTGGGGGCAAGTGATTTTTCAGGAATATCTGCCGAATGTTGAGGAATGGCGAATCACTCGCGTAGGGGACAATTTTTTTTGCCGTTTCAAACATAAGAAAGGCGATTTCCACAGTGGATCAGGAGTATTGTCCTGGGGCAAGCCGGATCAGGAACTGTTGGATTACGTGAAAATAATCACGGATACGCACAATCTGAAAAGCGTGGCCGTGGATCTCTTCGTACAACCGGAGACGAAAGAAGTCTGGGTCAACGAGATCCAGGCCATGTTCGGTGAAAGAAAAATTGATGATCCGCAACATCAAGGCAACATGGGCAGATATCAATTCGTGAACGGGCAATGGCAATTCGAGCACGGATATTTCTATACCAATGCTTGTGCCAATCTGCGTCTGGAGTATGCCTTGGAAAGTCTGGACAAGCGTCACAGGGTCTCGCTTCAGAGTTCGACGGACGCATGCGCACGCCCGAATCCGCAAAACCCTTGTAGCCTCTGAACGGATACGGATTTGGTGCTGTAGGAAAGGTCCATGGAGAGAATTAAAACAATTGCCAATCAAGGGTTGAAGGCCGTCAGGCAGATCTATCGAATCCGCAAGCTTTTCAGTTTGGTTGAACACCGAAAGATTCACGACCTGGCAAAGTCAAGCGACCACAGGGTCGTTGCCATGCCTCGGAAGTCCACGTTTCGCAGGTATCTGGAACTCTTATTCATTGATATCCGATGGGGGGAGCTTTCCATTTTGTACTTCTTGCAGGATGTCGATTTAATTGGAAAGAAGATTACGAAAAATTATTTTCCGTATTCCATGTTCAAGTCAATGCGAGAAGCAAAAAATCGCACAAAACCATATGATTATATATGTTTATTGCAAGACAAGCTGCTGTTTGAGCGCTATTTTTCAGCTGCGGGAATCCAAACTGTTCAAAGCATCGGCGAAATGGGGCCCGGGCTCAATTGCGATTTCGGTCCGTCAGGGCAAGGGGCAGTATTGGACTTTTTTTCTCAACATCCTGACTATACATGTCTATTTTGTAAGCCACGTTTTGGAATTAAAGGCAAAGGAGCGTTCAAATTTGAAGCCAGACATGGTAAATACTATGTAAACAATAAGAAAGCAGAAATGAACGAATTAACGAAGCTTGTGGATAGTCCTTATCTATGCCAGCCATTCATTACACAACACGAAGATATTGATCGGCTTCACCCCCAATCAATCAATACACTGAGGGTCATTACGTTCAGACATGGCGACAATGTCAATGTTTTTCTGACGTATCTCAGGATTGGAGGAGGAGGCAGCATGACGGATAATAATGAAAATGCCAGAGCTGTTGTTGGAGTGAATCAGGACACCGGGCAACTTAATGATGTTGGACTATGGGTAACTGGTGATAGTATTTCGGAAACTTTTGCACACAAAACATCGAATGTAATATTTTCTGGGTGTTATATTCCATTTTTTTCTGATGCGTTGGATTTGGCCCGCAAGGCGCATGAGTGGACTCCAGGCCTGTACAGCGTCGGATGGGATGTCGCCTTTACGCCTGATGGCGTGGTATTGGTCGAAGGAAATGACGACTGGGGAGCAATCTTTGCGATGTGGGTCATGCGTGATTTTAAGGAAACATTTTTACAAGAGAATTCAAAATTAAAAGTAGTGCAAAACAATGTATAATTCTTACATTGTAAACAGAATACGTAATCTTTACGAGGACCGGAAATTCTCAGAAATAATTAAGGGGGCGACCTGGGCGATTTCGGCGAAAATTCTCGCCACGATTTTTGGCTTGGCAACTTCGGTCATCATCGCAAGAATGTATGGGGCAGAGGTTTTTGGCATTGTCGCCGTGCTGCAGTCCTTTTTTATTCTTACGACAATATTTACCGTCCTGGGAACAAGCACCTCCATTCTGCGACTGATTCCGGAACATCTGACCCGATACTCTCCGACATCGGCATTCAATGTTTACCGCAAGACCCAATACATGGTGGCCGGCGTCTCCGCGGTCACCGGCCTGATTCTGTTTCTCTGTTCAGGGTTCATAGCGGAAAAAATCTTTTCAAAACCCCATTTGCAGTACTATTTCAGTTTGGCGTCGGTGTTCATTCTTTTCAAATCACTTATGCTCCTGAACCAACAAGCGGTTCGCGGACTGCGCCTGTTCCGGATTTTCGCCTTCCTGCAGCTCCTCCAACAGCTTGCAAAACTGTTCATCCTGGTTCCTCTGACTTTTTTCGTCTTCCACCCCGACGATCCGATCCATGCGTTTCTTGCCTCGATTGCCATCACTGCCATTGTCGGGGCATGGATCATGGCGCGGGCTTTTCGGCGGGGATCCGCTCCAGGCGATATCGTTCATCCCATGTCACTGAAGGATATCCTCGTCTTATCCCTGCCCATGCTCGCGACAGCCACCATGATGTTCGTCATCGGACAGACCGGAGTCCTGATCCTGGGCATGCTCAGGCCTGATGCGGAAGTCGGCGTTTACGCCGTTGCGGTGAAGCTCGCCTCTTTGACGAGTTTTGTTATGACAGCCATCAATTCCATGGCGGCGCCCAAATTTTCCGAACTGTATCATGCGGGCAAGATGGACGAACTGTTTTATGTAGCCCAAAAATCGGCCAAGCTCATTTTTTGGACGACAACCCCGGTACTTGTTGCCTTGGTACTTTTTGGCAAGTCGATTTTACAGATATTATTCGGATTTGAATTCATCGTGGCCTATCCTGCCCTTGTGCTTCTGGTCTTGGGACAATTTGTGAATTCCATCGCGGGGTCGACAGGGTTTTTCATGAACATGACCGATAATCAAAATACATTCAAAAATATAGTATTTATTGCCGCCGTATCCAATGTGGTCTTGAATATATTGCTGACGCCTCGCTATGGAATTCATGGAGCGGCTATTGCAGCAATGATCAGTATGATGACATGGAATATCGCTACATTGTGTTTTATGAAATTAAAATTTGGAAAAACAACTGGGTATTTTCCTCGTTTGTCAATTAATTTATAAAGTTATAGTGAGGTGCGATATGAAAGCTGACATTCTATTTCGTTTACTTTTTATACATACACTATTTTTCATATTTAATTTGAATATAGCATATGCAGATAATATAAGTTCTGAATTAACTAAGTATTACAATGAAATATTCGTTGAACATCCTCGTATGTTTATTACAAATAATAACAGGAATATTATAAAATCAAAGGCGGAACATGAGCTTGCTGATGCATATCGTTTGTTGACGACACGACACATGAAGCATTCTCGAATTCCAAATCGATTACTTGCACTAAAAAACTATATCTACAAATATGGTTATCTGTATCAGATGACCAGGGACGAGCAATGGTGCGAACTGGTCGTGGCCGCCATGGATAACGCGCCCAACGCCATTCAGGCCCATGGGGGCGCCAACAATGGATTCGCGCATGCCCTTGAAGGTTTATCGATCGGTTTTGACTGGTGTTATGATACGATTGTCCGGTCAGGAAGGACACAACATTTCGTGAAGCTCATCAACCTGTATTATCAAGGCAACCAGGATAATTTGTGGGCCGGTTTGCCTGACTTCCATAATTATGCAAGTCAGGCGCAGTTCGCGATGCTGGCGGCGGGCATTGCTACTTATGGCGACAACCCCAGCGCCATCGACCATCTCGAGGAAGCTCTCGACGTTATGGAACGTGGTGTAACCAGAGACGGCGTGTATTACAATGTCGCCGACTCGGTGGCATATGTGGACGGAACGTGCAGTTGGGAAGGCGTGATGTACGCACGCCAACAAATTTTTTCGTATGGCAAGTATGCGGAGGCCTGGAGAACAGCTACCAACGGAAAAATCAATCCGTGGGAAGGGACATTCTCGAATCTCGAGAATGCCGGATATTATATCATGTACAATACAAGACCTGACAACATCTATGAAAACATAGGCGATGTAAATTATCCTGGAATTTCCTTTCATGACGTCAACAACATGGCCTTGTTGCAAAATTCGTTCAAGAATCCATATTTTACGACATTTCTCAACAGGCATTACCGTTGGGATAACGGAACTTTCGATACCGATATATGGCTTGGTCGAGGCGGGTTGCGATCCCCTCTTGTTTATTATCTCATGTGGTACGACCCCACGGTCCCTGAAGCCAGTCTGGATGAATTGCCCCGCTCAAAGAGGTTTGGGGATCAGATCGTCATCCGCACCGGATTTGAAGAAGATGATACGCTCATTTCCTTCAAAAGCGGCATTCATTGGGGTTTTCATTCGCAGCTGGATCACGGCTCGTTCACCATCTTCAAGCACCGCCCGCTGGCAATCGATAGCGGATACTACGATAATTGGAGGTGGGGGCGACGCATGAACTGGAATTATTGGAAGAGGACTACGGCGCACAACACCTTGCTCATTGATCATCCACAAGAAAAAAGCGTTCGATGGCCAAGGAATAATCTGCTTCATGTTGATGGAGGACAAAGACTTGCGTGGGTTACGTTCAGCCCCCCTCATTCCTCGAGTGGAAGCCATAACAAGCCGTTCAGCATTGCGGACTTGAAGAATAGAATTGATGAATTTGAAATGGGAATTATCACGAACTACGAAAGTACGGATGAATATGATTATATTCGAACCGACCTCACAAATGCTTACAGCAACAAGTACTCAGGTCGCGGCAACAACCAGCCCAAAAAGGTGCATCTTGTCGAAAGGTCGTTTGTCTACTTACCTCCGGATGTCGTAACCATTTTTGACAGGATTGATGTTCCGGAGAAACATTTTACGAAAAAATGGCTGTTGCACAGCGGCAGCTATTACGACAAAAGCGGCCGTCCCGAATTGAACGGCGATTTCATGGTTGTCCAGGGAGCAAGTGACGCGGGGATTGTGGAATCTTCAGACACCGATCTTATCAAGATCACCCAAGGGGAGGGCAGGCTGTTCGTCAAGACATTGCTTCCAGAGCAGGGCATAATCAGGAGAATCGGTGGAGAGGGATATGAATTCTGGTTGAATGGAGCTAATCGACGTTTTGCCCAGGAGGAGATACCTCGAGCGCGAAGAAATGAGGACCCTGGTGCTTGGCGTATTGAAATTCAACCTCGATCGCCCAACACGTACGATGAATTTCTGACTGTGTTGTTTCCCACAAATAGCAGTGTTGACTCCATTCCTGCTACATTGAAAATTGAGACTGTATCCGCAAGCATGGTCGGTGCGCGAGTTATCGATGCAAGGAAAAATTGGCTTATATTGTTTCATCGATCCGATATTGAACCTTCAAAGACGATTGAATATTCCGTCGAGAATGCAAAAGGCATTCGGCAATTATTGTTTAACGTTAAACCCAATACCTATTTTCAGGTATCACAATCAGTCTCCGAAGATATGCTTAACGTACTTGTTCAGGAATCCCGTGATGAGTTCGGCATCCTCTCTTCTCCGGAAGGCGTGCTTCTGTTCTGATCCCTCAAGGCAGCAACAGCCTGCCTGGGATCTCCTCCGCGAAGGCGTCAATGAGCCTTGGGCTCATCTTGACGTAAGGCAAGGGCTCGGAGAACTCCACGGCGAACCGGTCGGTTTCCTGGTTGCTCCAGATCACCGTGCCGCTTTGCCAACGCAGAATCGAAAAGTCGCTGTTTCTTGAAAGCTCTTTGAACATGATCGTGTCGCCCTTGTTGACTTCCGTGCGGCCAGAGAGGTTCTGCAACCCGGCGCTTCGCCTGCTGAGGTCGCGCAATCCGGCCTTGACGGTGCTGGAACCGTTGACGTGCAAGATACAGATGGTCCTGTTCAGAACGAGATCGAACAGGAGTCGCGGCCACCGCCGCTTGTGGCCGGTGCGCGGGGGTGGTTCGCCATTTCCTTGCAAAGGGGGGCTAGGCATGGTTTCCCTGGTCCAGGTCGTGTTTTTTGGCCAGATAGTACAGGGTCGGCCTGGATATGCCCAGTACCTCGGCGGCCTTGGAAATGTTGCCGGCATGCTCCTGGAGAGCATTCTGGATCATTCGCCGCTCCACCGTCTCTCTGCCTTCCCGCAAGGTGACCGACGGCGACGGATCATCGGCTGAGGACGGTGGCTGGTCGTCGAATCCCAGATCCCCGGGCTCGATGAAACGGGTGTTGGTCATGATCACGGCCCGCTGGACCCTGTTCTCCAACTCGCGCACGTTGCCGGGCCAATCATGAGAGCGTAGGCAATTCAAGGATTCCGTACTGAAACCCCCTATTTTGCGGTTAAGATCTCGACAGTTTTTTCGGAAAAACAGGTTGGCCAGTACGAGGACGTCCTCGCCACGTTCTCTCAAGGGGGGCAGGTCAATGGTCACCACGCCGATCCGGTAGAACAGGTCGTCTCGAAAGGTTCCCTGCTCCATGGCCTTGGCGATGTTGATGTTGGTGGCGGAGATGATGCGGGCGTCCACCTGGATGTCTTGGCGACCCCCCACGCGCTGGATCACTCTTTCCTGCAGGAAGCGCAGCAACTTGACCTGCAGGCTCAACGGCAATTCTCCAATTTCGTCCAGAAACAGGGTGCCTTGATGCGCGTATTCGCACTTGCCTTGGACTCGGGCATGAGCGCCGGTGAAGGCCCCTTTTTCATGCCCGAACAGCTCGGCCTCCAGAAGATTTTCCGGGATGGCGCCGCAGTTGATGGCCACGAAGTTGTTGTTGCCGCGAGGACTTTTGGCGTGAACGGCTCTGGCCACAAGTTCTTTTCCCGTGCCGGATTCTCCTGTGATCATCACTGAAGCGTCGGAATCGGCCACCTTGCGTATCATCGCGAACACCTCCCTCATTTTCGGGCACTGACCGACAATGCCGAGGCAATCATTCATGCCCGGCAGGGTCGTGCTCAGGAGGCGGCGGTTTTCCGCCTCCAGGGAAGCGAGATGGAAAGCTCGTTTGATGATGATCCGCAGTTCATCCAGGTCAATGGGTTTGCGGTAAAAGTCGTAGGCCCCCATCTGTACGGCCCTGAGGGCATTTTCCTGGCCGTCGTTGCCGGTGATGACGATGACTTTGGCGACAGGGGCCAACGTGAGGATTTCCGTAAGGCAGCGAAATCCTTCCTCGGAGCTGTCTTCATGGGGAGGCAGGCCGAGGTCCAGCGTGACCACGGCGGGCCTGTGCTTGCGGAACAGCGTCAGGGCATGGTCCGCGTTTTCGGCCAAATCCAGATCATAATCGCGACCCAATCCCCATTTGAGTTGTTTCCGAATATCCTCGTTGTCGTCGACGATGAGCAGTCTGTTCATGGCGTTCTCTTTCACGGGTGATGCGCATTCTACCGCCGTCGGCCCCCGTTTTTCCCTGAGTAGTCCGTTTCGTTCCAGACAACATGGACAACCCTGGCCAGATCATGCCCTGGCTTTGTCAGGCGGTCGTCGACCCGGCGCGGATTCTCCGGAGTCTCTTTGATGACCGTGTCCGGAATTTCCAGACATCGGGGTCCTTCAACGTGCGGGATTCCGAGGACGACATCCGGGAGCAGGGCAGATTTGTCCTCGATCTCATCCGTTATCTGAATCGGTATCGAAATCGAAATCGTGATCGAAATCGAACGTCATGTCCAAAAAGATGACGTAATCACAAGGTGGTACACAGCATTTGTCATTTTCGATTTCGATTTCGATCGCGATTTGGATTTCGATGAGAACAGATTTGCTCTGACATCCGGGAGCAGGAGCTCTGGCCAGCCGTTGGCTGGGTACTCAGCCAAAGCGAACCATTGGCCAAGCATCACTTGCAATTCTCAAACCACGATGCCATCCCCGTAATCTTCACCCCCGGGGCGGATTGTTCTCGATCCTCACGCGCTACCCGGATCGCGTCGAAATCGAAATCCGGATCGAAATCGAACGACATATCCAAGAAAATGGCAATCAAGTGTGGTGCACAGTGCTTTCCGATTTCGATCGCGATTTGGATTTGAGAACCGAAACCTCCCTCCCCCCGGGAGATATTCCTGTCTTCCGGGATTTCTTCTCGCACAAAACAAGCCTTTCCCCTACAGACACGGCCAAACAGATAGGTATTATTGAAGCTACCGAGATAAACGGCATCTTTTCGTGCTGTGCACACAACAAAAAAAGGGGGGGAGGAAGAATGAAGAGCATCTTGAAAATGGGCGTGTGGATTGTGGCTGTCTTCCTGCTGGTGGGTGTGGCCGGCATGGCTCAGGCTCAGACGGAACTGAAGCAGCTGGGCCGGAGTCCGTTTTTTGAACCCGAATTACAAACGGTCGGTGATTTTCAGGAAATGGTCAAACAGACGCTTCCTGATCTGGAAAAAGGCTTCTCAATGGCCGGTTCCGCTGAATTATTCGATGATTTCGTGGTCCAGGTGGAGCAGTCCAACATTGAAACCGTGGACGTGCCCGTCGGCGAAAGACTCCAATGGATGATCTACAGAAAGGCGCAACGCGTCGAGGTCATGAAGGACGTGGTTTGGGCCGGGCAAGACTCCTTCAAGGCGTTCCGGCTGGTGGTCGATCAAGACGGCAATCGCAATACTTTCGTCGTTCCCCTGATATGCGGCAACGTGACCCTGGCTCGGACAACCGCCGTGCCTGCCGCGACACCCGTGGCCATGGAGAGACCGGCCCCGGCCGTTCCGCCTGTTGGCGCGGCTCCCGCTCCCGCACCCGTCACGACCACGGACTCTCCATGGACGGACCCGGTCCTGAAGCGTGGGCAATTGGTTGCGGATATCGGTTTCCTGCATCAGCCCGATCCCGCAAACTACCTGCTGTTTCGTGTCGGCTACGGCTACCGCTTTCATGAAAACTATTCCGTTCTGGGCATGGTCGGATTCGCCCCGGTGGTCAGCGGCGACGACGACACCGATTCGGTCATGGCTGATCTGACCGCGTACTACCACTTTGATCGGATGCACTTCGGCGGCGGTTTGGGATTCTGGCATTCCAGTCGGAAGGATCGCCTGGACTTGATTCTTCTGAACACGGGTTATCGGATCTACGGGGAAGCGTATCAACGCAATGTTTCCCTGTTCCTGGAAGTCCGCGCGGCCGTTGACCAACTGGATGAGCTGGAAAAATACATCCGCTATGGCGGTGGAGTGCGTTTCCACTTCTAACGTTGCCAAGAGGAAAGGTCCGCCTTGGGTGATCCGGTATCTGTCCGGGCTGCGCGGCGCGCCTGATCGATGACTTGCCGTCATATGAACAAGGAGAAATATTGTGCCTCTCATCAACGTTATCATCATTCTGGTCGTGGTAGGCGTGATTTTGTGGCTGATCAACAGCTACATCCCGATGCAATCCACCATAAAAAGCATCCTGAACGTCGTCGTGATTATCGCGGTCATCATTTGGTTGCTGAGCGTCTTTGGGGTGATAGGCTCCCTGTCCGGAATCCGCGTTGGGAATTGAATGGCCGGGGGGCTGTTGATGCGCTCGACGAACCCTGAAAATACGGCCACCAAGGTGCAGGAGCGCGCTTTCAGTTTTAAAGGGGGCGGTTAGCAACCTGTCGTCACAAGGAGCAACACGTCTGCTTTCGAAGGGGCGGTTCGCGAACCGCCCCTTCGGTTTCAGGTATTTCAGCCAAGGATGTATTTGTCATGACGCTCACCGCGGCGACACTTATCGAGAAATCAGTGCAACTCTGGGGGCGGCTGCGTGGCAATGCCCGTTTCCATAAGAACGAAGGCGACGAAGCACCGTTGCGTGCCGAGTTGTACAGTACCTCCCAGATGGAGGAGCACGGCAAAATTCTCGCGGGGTTGCATGTCTTGGATCAGGGACATGCTCCGGAACGCCTGCTGGCCAGGCTTGCCAAGAATGAAAGCGTTCTGTTCGCGGTTCGCGGCCTGTTGACCGAGGTCGTACAGGCCAATCGAGGAATCATCCCGGCAGGGGAATGGCTGCTGGACAACTTCTATCTGATCGAAGAGCAGATTTTGGTGGCGAGAAAGCTGTTGCCCAAGGGCTACGCCAAAAAGCTTCCCCGCCTGAAGGACGGTCCATCCAGGGGGCTTCCCCGGGTGTACGACATTGCCTTGGAGACCATCGCCCACGGCGACGGCCGTGTGGAACTGGAGAGCCTGAGCGGTTTCGTTTCCGCCTACCAGACCGTGACGCCCTTGATGCTGGGCGAATTATGGGCCATTCCGATTATGTTGCGCCTGGCCCTGATCGAGAACCTGAGGCGGATTGCCGCTCGAATCGCCGTGAACCGGGCTGACCGTGATCTGGCCGGGCAGTGGGCCGATACGATTATCGAGACGGCGCAAAATGACCGGAAACACCTGATTCTCGCTGTTGCCGACATGGCCAGGTCAAAACCGCCCATGACCAGTTCCTTTGTCGCGGAGCTGGTTCGGCGACTTCAGGGGCAGGGAGCCGCGCTCGCACTGCCCCTGGCCTGGATCGAGCAGCAACTTTCGGAATCCCGCCTGACCATCGATCAGATGGTGCAGTCGGAGAATCAACAGCAGGCCGCGGATCAGCTTTCCATCAGCAACAGCATCGCGGGTCTGCGCGTTCTGAGCGTCATCGACTGGCGCCGGTTCGTGGAGACCCTGAGCGCCGTTGAACACATCCTGCAAGAAGATCCGGCCGGAATTCACGGCCAAATGCATTTCAACACCCGAGATCAATACCGGCACGTCGTGGAGGAGGTCGCTCGGAAAAGCGCATTCACCGAAGTGGACGTGGCCCGAACAGCCATCGAGCTGGCCGGGCAAGGCGCGACCGGGGCGGATGGCGACAGCCGGACGGGTCATGTGGGCTTCTACCTGATTGACCAAGGGATTGCGGACCTTGAAAGCCGGGTCAAGGTCAGGTCGACGGTCCTGGATATGCTCCGCGGCCTCGGTCGCCGGTTCCCTTTGTTCCTGTATCTCGGCGCTATTGGCTTCGTCTCGGTGATTCTTTGCGCCGCTCTGCTGGCCAAAACCCGCTCAGACGGGGTGGACGGAGCGCTGCTCTGGGTCGTGGGCGGGCTCTCTCTGCTGGCGCTAAGCCAAGTGGTCATGGCGTTGATCAACCTCATCGCCGCTCGTCTTGCCAAACCGCGGAGGCTGCCCCGCATGGATTTTTCCAAGGGCATCCCTTCGGAATCGGCCACCCTGGTCGTGGTTCCGGCCATGCTTTGCAGTCCGGAACATGTCGCGGAACTAACGGATGCCCTGGAAGTCCGGTTTCTGGCCGGCCGGGAGGAAAACCTGCGCTTTGCCCTGCTGACCGACTTCCTGGACGCCTCCGAGGAAAAGACCCCCGCGGACGAATCGCTGGTCTTGCTGGCCAGGCAGGGAATCGAACGACTCAATGCGACATACGACGCCAATGAGGACGTTTTCTTTCTCTTCCATCGACCTCGTCAATGGAACCCAAAAGAACGGACCTGGATGGGCCATGAACGGAAGCGGGGCAAGTTGGCGGCGTTGAATGCGTTGCTCCGTGGCGGCAAGTCCGAGCAGGATTCCCAGGAAAAAACTGATGCGGATTTCTCGCTTATCGTCGGCAATATCGATGTGTTGCGCGGCGTGAAGTACGTCATCACCCTGGACACGGACACGGACCTGCCACGGGATACCGCATGGCAGCTCGTGGGCGCCATGGCCCATCCCCTGAACCGTCCCCATTACGACGCGGACAAGGGGCGCATCGTGTCCGGATACGGCATTCTGCAACCCCGGGTGGCGGTCAGCCTGCCGGGAACCAACAGGTCGCGTTATACCCGCATGCACGGGATTGACGCCGGCATTGATCCCTATACCGGGGTCGTCTCGGACGTCTATCAAGACCTCTTCGGCGAAGGATCGTACATCGGCAAGGGTATTTACGACGTCGACGCCTTTGAGCAGGTGCTCAAGGATCGTTTCCCCGAAAATTTGATCCTTAGCCACGATCTTATCGAGGGGTGCCATGCCCGGTCCGGGCTGATCAGCGACGTGCAGCTCTTCGAGGAGTATCCTGCGCGCTACGACGCGGACGTGGACCGCCGCCTACGCTGGATTCGTGGGGACTGGCAGATCCTGCGATGGCTGTTTCCGAGTGTCCCCGGCCCGAAGACCAAATTCACGAAAAATCCGCTCTCGCTCTTGTCCCGCTGGAAAATTTTCGACAATCTCCGGCGCAGCCTCGTGCCCATGGCGCTGACCCTCCTGCTCCTGCTCGGCTGGACCGTCCTGTCCTCGCCCTGGTTCTGGACCGCGGTGGTCATCGGCATCGTGCTGATTCCCGCCCTGATCAACTGCCTCATGGGCTTCTTCAATACCACCGGCCACGCCCTGGTCAGCCAGCACCTTGCAAGCGCGACCCAGGCCACCGGGAGAGGCCTTGCCCAGTCCGCGTTCACGCTGCTCTGCCTGCCGTACGAGGCCGCGACCAACACCGCCGCCATCCTGCGAACCCTGTGGCGGATGAACGTGTCCGGCCGGGGGCTTCTGGAATGGAACCCACCGGGCCTCGCCCAAAGCACGGGACGAACAGCGTCAGGAACAGCGCCAGGAACAACTTCAGGCCTGTCGGCGCTTGGCGTGTCGTATCGCAGGATGTGGATCGCCCCGGTCGCGGCCATGATCGTGACAGGGTATCTGGTTCAGGCCCGGACAATGGTTCCGACCGGAACACTGCCGGGAGCATTGTCGGGAGCACTCCCAGGAACACTTTCAGTCGCCTTGCCGTTGCTGACCCTCTGGTTTGTTTCTCCCCTGATCGCCTGGTGGCTCAGTCTGCCCATCCGGCCCCGGAAAGTCCGGTTGACCGATGATCAGTTGGTCTTCTTGCGCAAGCTTTCCCGCAAGACCTGGGCCTTTTTCGAGCAATTCGTCGGCCCCGAAGATCACTGGCTTCCCCCGGACAACTTTCAGGAAGCGCCGCGCGAGGTGGTGGCCCACCGCACGTCGCCCACCAACATGGGGTTTGCGCTGCTCTCAAATCTGTCGGCCCGCGACTTCGGCTACATCACCGTCGGGCGTTTCATGGATCGAACGGAAAACGCCCTGGGTTCAATGGATGGCCTGGCACGGCATCGCGGCCACTTCTACAACTGGTACGACACCCGAACCCGCAAGCCGCTCCTGCCCATGTACGTTTCGTCCGTGGACAGCGGGAACCTGGCGGCGAGCCTGATGACCTTGCGGGAAGGGTTGCTCGCGCTTCCCGACGAGAAGCTCACCGGAGAACGACTGTTCGACGGAATTGCCGATACGGCCATGGTCCTCATGGATGTTGCGAGTGGGAGCATACCCGCGCAGCTGACGCGGTTCATGGAAGACATGGAGTCCATCCGATCGTCCCCGCCACAGAACACCCCGCCACAGAACACCAAGCCGGACAAGACCCCGCAAGAAACGACCCTTTGGGACCTGAAGGCGTCCCTCGGGCGACTGGCGACATCCGCCAAGGAAATTGCCCTGCACTTCGAAGCCGATCCTGAGAGCAACGCCGCGTGGTGGGCGCGGTCCCTTGAGCAACAGTGCCGGGATGCGGTGGACGAATTGAACGAGCTGGCGCCCTGGGCCGAGCCGTCGCTTTCGGGGCGGATTCTCGATCAAATTCCCGCTTTCAAGGATATCCCCACGCTGCGCCGGCTGGCCTGCCTCGATAATGACGTCCTGCCCCTGATCGAGGAAATGCGGCAAGAAAGCGAGACACCGGAGCAAAAACAGCGGCTGGACAAGCTCAAATGGCTGATCATCAAGTCCAGCCTCAGTGCCGGGAGAAGAATCGTCCGCCTGGACGAGCTTGCGCACCATTGCCGGGAACTAGCCCGGAACATGGAATTTGCCTTTCTGTACGACAGCGCGCGCCGTCTCCTGGCCATCGGCTACAACGTCAGCGAGGGGCGCAGGGATGGCAGCTTCTACGATCTGCTGGCTTCGGAAGCGCGGCTGAGCAGTTTCGTTGCCATTGCCCAGGGTCAACTTCCCCAGGAAAGCTGGTTCGCCCTGGGGCGGATGCAGACCATTGCCGGCGGAGAATCGGTTCTTCTTTCCTGGAGCGGCTCCATGTTTGAATATCTGATGCCGCTCGTGATGATGCCCACTTATGATCAGACAATTCTTGATCAAAGCTGCAAGGCGGCCGTGGCCAGGCAGATCGACTACGGCAAGCAACATGGCGTGCCCTGGGGAATTTCGGAATCCGGCTACAATATGACCGACAGTCAGCTCAACTATCAGTACAAGGCCTTCGGGGTGCCCGGTCTCGGTCTGCAACGCGGGCTGGCCGAAGATCTGGTCATCACCCCCTATGCTTCGGCATTGGCGCTCATGGTGGCGCCCGAGGCAGCGTGCCGCAATCTTGAGGATCTGTCGTCTCGTGGTTTTCAAGGCAGGTACGGCTTCTACGAGGCCATTGACTATACTCCAAGTCATCTGCCTCGCGGGCGGACGAACGCCGTGGTTCAGTCCTACATGGCCCACCATCAGGGCATGAGCCTGCTCGCCCTGACGCATCTGCTGCTGGACCAACCCATGCAGAAACGGTTCAAGGCGAATCCCATGTTTCAGGCCACCGTGCTGCTGCTTCAGGAGCGGCTGCCCAAGGCCACGGCATACCACTCGCAAATCTCGGATCTTTCCGAGTCCCGGAAGATGTCGGCTTTCTTGAAGGAGAAGCCGCTGCGCATCTCCATGACTCCGAATACGTCCATCCCCGAGGTGCAACTCCTGTCCAACGGAACATATCATGTCATGGTCACCAATGCCGGTGGCGGGTACAGCCGCTGGAAAGATCTGGCCGTGACCCGGTGGCGTGAAGACGGCACCTGCGATAATTGGGGGGCCTTCTGCTATATCCGGGACCTTTCCAGCGGTGTCTTCTGGTCCGCGGCGCACCAGCCGACGCTCAAGCCGTCCGATCGGTACGAAGCCATATTCTCCGAAGGCCAGGTCGAGTTCCGCCGCCGGGACGAGGATATCGACACCCATACGGAGATATCCGTATCCCCCGAGGATGATACCGAGCTGCGCCGGATCACCATTACCAACCGATCCAAGACCCGCAGGTCCATCGAAGTGACCAGTTATGCGGAAGTCGTCCTGGCATCGCCGGCGTCCGACGCGGCGCATCCGGCCTTCAGCAATCTCTTCGTCCAGACCGAAATCATCAGGACCCAGTGCGCGATCATGGCGACCCGGCGGCCTCGCTTTGCCGACGAGAAACCGCCATGGATGTTTCACACCATGGCTGTCCACGATGCGGACATGGGCGATATGTCCTATGAAACAGACAGGTTGCGGTTTGTCGGTCGCGGGAACACGCTGGCCGCTCCCGAAGCCATGAAAAGCCGGTCGCCTCTTTCCGGCGGCGAAGGGCCGGTTCTGGATCCCATCGTGGCCATTCGCTGTCAAATCACTCTGGAACCGGAAGCATCGGCAACCGTGAACATCATCACCGGCGCGGCGGAGACTCGCGATGTCTGCGCGGGGCTGGTGGGCAAATACCGGGACCGGTATCTTGTGGACCGCGTTTTCGAGCTGGCATGGACCCATAGCCAGGTCCTTCTGCAACAGATCAACGCCACGGAATCCGACGCACAGCTCTACGGGCGGCTCGTGGCCTCGGTACTCTACGCCAATTCCGGGCTGCGCGCCGATTCCAGCCTGATCATGAAAAATCTTCGGGGACAATCCAGCCTCTGGGGCTACTCCATTTCCGGTGATTTACCCATTGTTCTGCTGTGGATCGAGGATCAGGAGAACATCGAGCTGGCCCGCCAGCTCGTTCAAGCCCATGCCTATTGGCGTCTCAAAGGCCTGGCCGTGGATATGGTGATCATCAATGAAGATCATGGCGGGTATCGGCAGGTTCTGCACGATCAGATCATGGGATTTATCGCCGCCGGAGTGCATGGCAAGCGGGCGGATCGCCCGGGTGAGGTGTTCGTGCGCAACGCTGATCAGATTTCGGAGGAAGACCGGATCATCTTTCAGGCCCTGGCCCGGATCGTCATTCGCGATAGCCAGGGAACGCTCGCGGATCAACTGAACCGCGTTGGTCGTGATCAACCGATTATTCCAGCCCTGGCGCCGACCCGTCTCTTTCGCCCCCTGCCGCCCACCGTCGCGGCCCTGCCCCGGGAAGACCTCCTGTTTTTCAACGGCATCGGGGGATTCACCCCGGATGGTCATGAGTACGTCATTTCAACCAGTCGCGAGCAGGTCGCACCCGCGCCGTGGGTCAACGTGCTGGCCAATCCACATTTCGGCGCCATTGTCTCGGAAAACGGCCCAGCCTACACCTGGAGCGAGAACGCCCACGAATTCAGACTGACCCCATGGCACAATGATCCGGTGGTGGATTCCAGCGGAGAAGCCTTTTACCTACGTGACGAGGATCGCGGCCATTTCTGGTCCCCCATGCCGCATCCCGCCAAAGGTGCTTCTCCCTATGTCACCCGGCACGGCTTCGGATACACGGTGTTTGAACACGCGGAGCGCGGCATCATTTCGGAGGTCTGGGTGTTCGTGGCCAAGGATGCGCCGGTCAAGTTCACGGTGCTCAAGGTGCGCAACCGGTGCGGCCGTCCGCGACGGCTCTCGGTGAGCGGATTCATCGAGTGGGTGCTGGGTGATGTGCGTCCCAAGACTGGGATGCACGTGAGCACCGAGATCGATCCTGAAAGCGGCGCGATTCTGGCGAACAACCCGTATAACACCGAATTTGGTAGGCGGGTGGCCTTCTTTAACGTGGATCATGCCACCAGAACGGTCACCGCGGATCGGACCGAATTTATCGGTCGCAATGGAACCCTGGCCCGTCCCGCGGCCATGACCCGGTCCCGCCTCTCCGGCAGGGTCGGGGCCGCGTTGGATCCCTGCGCGGCCATGCATGTTGTTTTTGATCTGGACGACGGTGAAGACCGGGAGATCGTGTTCACCCTCGGCGCCGGGCAAGATGATGGCCACGCCGCACGTCTCGCAAAGCGCTATCGTGATTCCACCGCGGCGCGAAAAGAGCTGGAAGCTGTCTGGCAATACTGGAATCACACCCTGGGCGCCGTGCAGGTGGAAACCCCCGACAAATCCGTGGATTTCCTGGCCAATGGGTGGCTTCTGTACCAGACCATCGCCTGTCGGCTCTGGGGCCGCAGCGGCTACTACCAGTCCGGAGGCGCATTCGGTTTCCGTGACCAGTTGCAGGACTCCATGGCCCTGATCCATGCCGAGCCGGGTCTTGTGCGCGCGCATCTGCTCCTCTGCGCCGGACGCCAGTTTTCCGAAGGCGATGTTCAGCACTGGTGGCACCCGCCAACCGGCAGAGGGGTGCGGACCAAATGTTCCGACGATTATCTCTGGCTGCCCCTGGCCACGTGCCGCTACGTCCAAAGCACCGGCGACACCGGGGTCCTGGACGAAACGATCCATTTCCTCAATGGCCGCCAAGTGGGTCACACCGAGGAATCCTACTATGATCTTCCGGTCAGATCCGAGGAAACGGCCAGCCTGTATGAGCATTGCGTGCGCGCGATCCAGAGAGGGCTCAGGTTCGGCGAGCACGGCCTGCCCCTAATAGGATCCGGCGACTGGAACGACGGCATGAACATGGTCGGCCACGAAGGCAAGGGAGAAAGCGTCTGGTTGGCGTTTTTCCTGTGCGAGGTGCTGAACCGGTTCGCCGAGATCGCGCGGCTGCGCGGAGACCTGGTCTTTGACCGACAATGTCGCAACGAAGTCGCGCGGCTTGGCCGAAGCATCGAGGAGCATGGCTGGGACGGCGATTGGTACCTCCGGGCGTATTTCGACGACGGCACCCCCATCGGCTCCGCTGAAAGTCCCGAATGCCGGATCGACTCGATAGCCCAGAGCTGGTCGGTCCTGTCCGGCGTTGGCGACGAAAAGCGTTCCAGGGCAGCCATGGAAGCCGTGGACAAATATCTGGTGCGCCGGGATGACGACCTGATCCAGCTTTTGGATCCGCCATTTGACAAATCCGCATTGAATCCGGGGTATATCAAGGGCTACGTGCCGGGCGTGCGCGAGAACGGCGGACAGTACACCCACGCCGCGATCTGGACGACCATGGCCTTTGCCGCGTTGGGTGACAAACGCCGCGCCTGGGATCTCTTCGCCATGATCAACCCCATCAACCACGGGAATTCCGCTGAGGAAGTGAAAACGTACAAAGTCGAGCCCTATGTGGTCGCGGCGGACGTTTACGGTGTCGAGCCGCACACAGGTAGGGGAGGGTGGACGTGGTACACGGGATCAGCCGCCTGGATGTACCGCCTGATCATGGAATCCCTGCTGGGTTTCAGGCTGGAAGGCAACAAATTGTTTTTCGAACCCTGCCTCTCCACAAAGTGGGACATTTTTACGATCCGCTACCGCTTTCGGGGAACCAACTACCGGATCTCGGTCAGGCAGCAACAGGATGACGAGGACGGTGCGGCGACTGTTATTGTGGACGGAGTGGCGCAACAGGAAATGACCATAGCGCTTGTGGATGACGGCCAAGAGCATGCGGTGGAGGTGGTGTTGGCATGCGGCTGATTCCACTTTACTTTCAAAAAAGATACTATTTTGCCAACCTAGCACTGTTGTCTGGGTCGAAATCGAAATCGCCATCGAAATCGGTATCGCAATGTTTTATTATCTATTTATTCCTCCGATTTCGATTACGATTTCGACCCAGAGCATGCATTGGCGATTCATCTTGATTTTAAAAGGAGATACAATGCACACATTTGGAAAAAACGACTTGCCCGCGATCTGGGACAAGTGCGAGCCTCCCTGTCTTTCACTCTACCAGCCGACCCACCGGGGGCACCCGGAAAACAAGCAAGATCGGATCCGGTTCAAAAACCTTGTGAAGGAGTTGGAGCAGTCGCTTCAGCAACGGTTGCCGGACGACGATATCCGGCCACTGCTGGAACCGTTTTGGGCATTGGCCGCTGACCCCGTCTTCTGGAACCACACCTTTGACGGGCTGGCCATCCTGGGCGCGAAAGGCTTTTTCCGGGTCTACAACCTCCAACGACCGACCCCCGAATTGGCCGTCGTGGCGGACAGCTTCCACATCAAGCCGCTTTTGCGCATCCAGCAGTCGGCCGACCGATTTCAGATTCTCGCCGTGAACCGGCATGCGATCCGGCTCTTCGAGGGCAACCGGGATGCCCTGGACGAGATCGAGCCGGCTCAGGGCGTTCCGCGGACATTGACCCAGGCCCTGGGAGAAGAATTGACCGAGCAGCATCAGACCGTGGCCTCATACGGTGGTGTAGGTGGAGGCAAACCGGCCATGTACCATGGCCATGGCAGTAAAGAGTCCGAAGTGGACAGCGATGCCCTGCGTTTCTTCCGGGTCGTTGACCAGGCGATCCTTGAACACCACTCGCGGACGTCGGGCCTGCCGCTGATTCTGGCTTCCCTGCCGGAGCATCACCATATGTTCCACGAACTCAGCCGCAATCCGTTTCTGATTCCGGAAAGCATCGATATCCACCCGGATGCCCTGCCGTCCGTCGAGGAATTTCGCAAGCGCGCCTGGCGGCTTGTGGAACCGCGTTATCTGGCGCTTTTGGCCGATCTGGTAGAAAAATTCGGCAAGGCATGGTCCGAGGGGCTTGGCAGCGACGATCCGCCACGCATCGCCAAGGCCGGCCTGGAAGGGCGGGTCGGCACCCTGTTGATCGAAGCCGACCGGGTACTTCCCGGCCGGATCAACGCCGCGACGGGCGATGTTGAACAGGACGACGTGTCCCACCCACAGGTCGACGACCTGCTCGACGACCTGGGGGAGCTGGTCCTGAAGAAGGGTGGACACGTCGTTATCGTTCCTGCCGAACGTATGCCGACCAAGACCGGCGCCGCCGCGATCTTCAGGTATTGAGCCGCGGAAAGGTAGGGGCGACCCTGTGTGGTCGCCCCGTTCGTTCGTCCAGGGCGGGCACGTAGGCCCGCCCCTACACCAAACCGCGATTCCGAATGTGCGTGCGTTGACTCTGCTGCTCGCGCAGGCGTTTCCGGGAGTGCTTGATCAATTTGGTCAATCTGGCCGCGGCGCCGTTCAAGTCCGGATTATCGCGTTTTGGCAAAGCCAACGCAAATTGTGTTGAGCAGTTACAAAATTTCTTCCATGTGATCTTCGGACATCCTGTGTCTGCGATAGCGAAAAATTGTAGACAAGCTGCAAAAACTGGTTCAATTTTACTTCGGCAATGCGTTTTTCGCTTAAGAAAATGCAGTTATCGGGGTCGGCGTCGAGATCGGGATCGATACTGTTTGTTTGCCAATAATCCTAATTCGACCCCGATGCCGATACCGAAAGAGAAGCTTTGAATTAGAAATGGTATTAGGGCATCGCCTCAGGCAGCCAGAGTCACTTTTTTGGGAACCTCACCATGTCCACACAACCAGACACGAACGACACCATCATCAACCATCCCCATGCCCTCACGGTCCAAGAGTGCCTCGACCTGTCGCAAAGCCAGGTTGCCGGGCTGGAACCGGACGATGCCCAAAAGCGCCTGGAACGCTTCGGCCCGAACAAACTGCCGGAGCCGGAGCCGGATGGATTGCTGAAACGCTTTTTCAAGCATTTCCATGACATCCTGATCTACATCCTGCTGGCCGCGGCCGGCATCACCGGTCTGCTGGGGCACTGGATAGACACCTTCGTCATTCTGGGCGTGGTGGTCATCAACGCGTTGATCGGTTTTTTCCAGGAGGGCAAGGCCGAAGAGGCCCTGGCCGGCATTCGCAAGATGCTCTCCCTGCACGCCCAGGTCCGTCGCGGCGGAGACTTTCATGACATTGAAGCGGAGTTGCTGGTTCCGGGAGACATCGTCCGTTTGCGCTCCGGGGACAAGGTTCCAGCGGATATTCGGCTGCTGGACGCCACAAACCTGCGCATCGAGGAATCCGCGTTGACCGGCGAATCCGTTGCCGCAGCCAAGCAAACCGAACTCGTGCCGAAGGACGCCCCCCTGGGAGATCGCACAAGCATGGCGTATTCCGGGTGCCTTGTGGCTGCCGGACGCGGCGTGGGCGTGGTCGTCCACACGGGAGTACAAACCCAACTTGGCCGGATCAACAAAATGATCCAGGAAGTGGAAAAACTGGCCACTCCGTTGACACGCCAGATGGCCTCCTTCGGCAAGGTGCTGTCCGTGGTCATTCTCTTCCTGGCCGGCCTGATGTTCGCTGTCGGGTGGTTCCTCCACGACATGCCCATGGAAGACCTCTTTTTCGCGGCCATCGGCTTTGCCGTGGCCGCCATTCCCGAAGGTCTGCCGGCCATCCTGTCCATCACCCTGGCCTTGGGCGTGCAGCGCATGGCCCTGCGCAAGGCCATTATCCGCCGCTTGCCCGCCGTGGAAACCCTGGGTTCGGTAACGGTGATCTGTTCGGACAAGACCGGCACCCTGACCCGCAACGAGATGACCGCCAGGGCCGTGGTGACCGCGACCCAAACCTACCACGTCAGCGGCACGGGCTACGTTCCCGAAGGCCACATCCGAGGGGCGGACGAACAACGCGCCGAACTCAAAGACAATTCCGATCTCTTGCGGATTATTGAGATCATGGCCGTGTGCAATGACGCAATCCTCTTCGAGGAGGACGGTCGCTGGAAACTGAACGGCGAGCCCACGGAAGGAGCGTTGCGCACTCTGGGCCGCAAGGCTGAATTTGATGCAACCCCATATACCCGCCTGGCGGAGCTGCCTTTTGAATCCGAAACCAAGTTCATGGCCACCCTGGATAAAAGTCCTGAGGAAAAAATCCTGCTGTTGCTCAAAGGCGCGCCAGACCGTCTGTTGGACCGTTGCACGCTCCAGCTTGCCGCTGACGGCGGCACCGAGCCCCTGGACCGTGCCATGTGGGAAGCCAGGCTGGAAGAACTGGCCGCTCAGGGTCAGCGAATTCTGGCCGCGGCCTGGCGGGAACTGCCCCGTGAAGATTCGGATGCGGTGCGGCTGACCAAAAGCCAGGCCCTGTCTTTGGATGACGTTGACCAAAAGATGATCTTTGCCGGCCTGGTGGGCATTGTTGATCCCCCCCGCCCCGAGGCGATTGCGGCAATCAAGATCTGCCGCGAAGCCGGCATCCGGGTGAAGATGATCACCGGAGACCATGCGGCCACGGCCATGGCCATCGGCAAGGAAATGGGAATCGGCAACGGCACGGCGGCCATCACCGGACCGGAGCTGGAAGCCGCGAGCGATACGGAAATGCGCCGCCTGGCCGTGAAGCACGACATTTTTGCCCGCACCAGCCCGGAGCACAAGTTACGTCTGGTCACGGCCCTGCAAGCCGAAAAGGAAGTGGTGGCCATGACCGGGGACGGAGTCAACGACGCTCCGGCTCTGAAACGGGCCGATGTCGGCATAGCCATGGGCATCAAGGGCACCGAGGCAACCAAGGAGGCCGCGGAGATCGTCCTCATGGACGACAATTTCGCCACCATTGAACACGCCGTGGAAGAAGGCCGGACCATTTACGACAACCTACGCAAGGCGATTTTGTTTCTTCTCCCGACCAACGGAGCTGAAGGGTTGGTCGTTCTCACCGCCATCGTCGCCGGCTTTGCCGTGCTCCCTTTGACGCCGGTCCAAATCCTTTGGGTGAACATGGTGACGGCCATCACCCTGGCCATGGCCCTGGCTTTTGAACCATCCGAACCAGACCTGATGTCCCGTCCTCCGCGTCGTCCCGGTACGGCCATTCTGGGCGGCTACTTTCTTTGGCGGATCGGCTTTGTCTCCGTCCTTATCGGAGGAGCCACCCTGGCTGTTTTCCATGTGGAAATGTCCCTGGACATGGACGTAGCAATCGTGCGCACCGTCTGCGTGAACACGTTGGTGGCCGGCCAACTTTTTTACCTGTTCAACAGCCGCTTTCTTCGAGAAGCCGCGTGGCTGCCCTCCCGCCTTCTGAGCAACAAGGTCGCCTTGATCGCTTCAGGAGCCCTGATCCTCTTCCAACTTATTTTCGTTTATGCGCCGTTCATGAATCTCTGGTTCGGTTCTGCCCCCCTGGAACTTCGCCATTGGCTGGTTCCACTGGGCATCGGCCTGATGGTCTTCACCCTGTCGGAACTCGAAAAATCCGTGTATCGAAAATTTCAAAAGGTAAAGTAAAAGGAGCTGCTTAGTTGGCCCGAGTAAAAAAGGGGGTATCTACTCAGCACATTTTGTGTCCGCCCTTGCTCCGGCAATCGGGGTCGGGGTCGGTTTTTACCGATCGTTCCCATGCTCCAGCGTGGGAACGCAGCCCTGGGCGCTCCAGCGCCCTGTTTTGGCTCGGCGTGAGCAGTCAATTCCGATCAGCCAAGGCTACTCGGGAGAGTTCCACATAATGAAAATTGGCCAAATGCTCGGGGATATCTAAAGAGCAGCGTTTCACCTCACCGGATTTCAATTCGCGACGCTGGAGCGTCGGGAGCTGCATTCCCACGCTGGAGCGTGGGAACGATCGATCGAGACGCCCTCGCTCCAAGGGGGGGCCACTGCTAAAAGTGTCAACCTTTTCTGAACCATCCCAGCGTTTTCGATCCCGATCCCGATTCCGACTCCGACCGCGGCAAAGGCATTACTCTGTACTGAGTAGTTACAAAGGGGGCTGTGTTCATTCATCCGCTCGCCCATCCGGGAAATAATCCCGACTCCAGTGATTTCTCCCCAATAAAAACAAGTGATTCCCCTACAGACACGATCAAACGCAATGCTATTGTGTCAGAGCGGGGAGAAAAATTTTTATAATACACCCCGAAATCGCCCCCCCCCAAATATGGGACGAATGAAAAATATTGGCAAAAAAACGGGAGGAATCATGGGAAAATTATTGCAGATTCGCGTGCAGGCCTCAACGTACAGTGAAGATGATGTCCGTCGGGCCTGGCCCCGACTCTTTGAACTGGCTTTTTCATCCCAAGTCCCGGTGCCATCCAGCGGGATGCGCGGGGTCATGGAACTGGTCGCCCGCCTTGACGACATCCGCCGGTTCGCCGACGGCCTGCCAAACGAGGTCAAGGCGATCTTGGACAAAAATCTGCCCCCTGTTTTGGAAATCCGCGACGAACTTGAATCGAGCCTGGCCGATTGGAAGACGGCCCGGGCCAACACCCTGAGCGACGACCTCGAAAAAGCCATAGCCGACCTTGAGACTATGGTGTCGTGATGCCCCTGAATTGACCACCAACTTCAATGACCAAGGTGATCATAGGATTATTCCTTACGAAAATGTGCGTTTTCCCTACAGACACGGTCAAACATAAGGCTATCATATGGTAGAGGGGAGAGAAGACATCTGTAAATTTTTTCCAACGAACCATCAACATTCAAGCGGGGGGTAAAATGTAATCGAGAATTCTTATAGGATCATTGTTGATTGTCTTATCGCTCACGTTTTTCGGTTGCGGTCGGTTTGTCTTTTGTCGGCGGGGCGGCCACGGGAGCAGCCGTAGGAGCGATTGGAACGGGAGCAGCATATGAATATCCAGAACAAACGGCAGATGGATCAGCTTGAGCTGGAGTACAGCGAAGGCAAAATCACCGAGGAAGAATATAACTCCAGGAAAGAGCAGATTCAGCGTGGATCGATCATATTAACGAAAACCAAGGAGGAAATACTATGAAATCAAGCACAAGGTATGAGACTGAAGACAAGATGCATCCGGCCAAAATAAAGGCCAAAAAAGTCGTCAGGGACGCAGGCAACAAGCCTGATATCGAAGCCGTGGGCAACGCCGAAAAACACGGCGGAGTTGAGCAAGAAAATAATGGCGAAGTGAAAAGAACCGTGGGGAAGTAGAACTGTACGTGATTCCACAAAACGGATTTTTTGCACAGAAGTCCGTGCTATCAGACCTTGGCAGGGCACCTGTCCGAAACGCATAATGAGCCATCCAATAAGTCGGAATGGTCAAAAGAGCATGATGATGTGGCGATCGATAGGGCCGGACACAGGACGTGTCCGGCCAGCTTTTTTGCGCCTTGTGTCATCATGAATTTTTACCAGAATGCTCCGACTCTTCCTCAAGTTCCGGTTCCGGCGCGGACGGATCTGGGTCCGTGCGTTGACTCTGCTGCTCGTGCAGTCGTTCCTGGGAGTGCTTGATCAATTTTTTCTAGTCCATTGCTGATTTCAGCGTGCAGGGCCTCGTCAATCTCGATGTTGCGGTCGGAGTTGATTTGAATCCGCATGGTTTTCTTCTTTTCTTAACAATTTGGATTTACTGGTATTATAGAGGTTTTATTTCTCGGAATCAGCCGTGCCGGGAGCAATTGGCAGGAGATTTTCCCCTTCCCGCAGTGGTTGGGCCTGCCGGGCCTGCTCCTTGATGACGACGGCTTCGCTGTAGAGGCCGGCTTCCGCTTTCGTGGATACGGCATCGAGATTTTCGGGCGGCGTTTCCACCGGGAACCGCTTTTCCACCAATGCATCCCCCCCTTCCAGGTCTTTATCATTGAGCAAGGTGACGTGAACGCCTTGCGGGAAGACGATTTCCCGGGCCTCGTCGGGCATGGAGATGCCGTGTTTCTGGAATGCGAATTTCACCAGTCGGATCACTGAGGAGCGCACCTTGAGCCAACTGTGCGTGTGACCGTTCAACCAGAAGAAAATGCGCAGGTTCACCGTGGAACTCCCCAGGCTGTCCACCAGTACCGAAGGCTCTGGATCGTTCAGAACGGCCGGATGGTCCGCCAGCACGTTCCGGGCAATTTCCTGGGCTGTGTTGATGGCGTCGTCGTAGCCGATGCCGACCATGAACTCCTCCCGTCGGTTCGGGGTGGTCGTGAAGTTGCGCAGATTGCTCTTGTAAACGCTGGAGTTCGGGATCTGCACGAGGTTTCCGCTGAGGGTCATCAGGATTGTGGTGCGCATGTTCAACTGCTGCACATACCCGGTCTCACCCGCTATTTCCACCAGATCGCCGGTCTCGAACGGCCGCTGCATGCTGAGAAAGATGCTTGCCAGGAAATTCTCGGTGATGTCCCTGAATGCGATGCCGATGACCAGACCGATCAGCCCCGTGCCGCCGACCACCGTCAATGCCAGTTGCGTCAGACCGGAGACCCTCAGAATCAGGTAGGCGCCGCAGAGGACGACCAGTCCGCCGACCCCGCGGGCGATGACGTTTTTCAGGAGTTTCGTCCGAATTCGGCCCCGCAGGAATATCCGCGTCGTTTTTGTCGCCAGTATGCCGGCGCCCGCGGACAATGCCAGGATGAACAGGCCAAACACGAAAAATGGAAAGGAACGGACAACATCGTGCCATAATTTCAACAGACCGTGCCAGGCCGGACGGAAATCCCACGCCGACGGCTCGATCACCTCCATCCTGTTGACCACGGCGACCACGTCCTGGGTGTTGCGGGCCAGATCTCCAGCCCATTTCTTGAGCACTTCGGACTCCACCTGGCCACGCAGAAAGACAACTCCTTCCTCGACCCGGACTTGTGGGTCGGTGAACCAATTGGTGGCCTCCAGGACGCTTTGGAGTCGCCTGAATATCTCTTCATCCCTCGCAACCGGGTTGACGTCCACCTTCACGGGCGCCGCGGAAAGTTCCTCGCCGGCGGGGGTGTTCGACTGCCGTGGCTCGCCGGTTGTACCGGAGGGTTCCTGTGCCAGGGCCGGAAAGATCAGCAGACAATAAATCGCAACGAGCAATACAGCCCGCGTGATCAGTTTCCTGCGGCGGCATCCGATTCTTTGCACGGGAACAGTCTCCTAGCTGAGTGTTGAAAAAGTCCTTATCCGGCAGTCCGTTCAAAAACCCCAAGTGCAAGGAGCAAAAAAAGTTCAAGGTCGAAGCGTATTTATTCATACGTGAGAGTTTGAACTTTTTGCAGCGACGCAGCAATTGGGAGTTTTTCAACGGATTGCTAGGGCATGTGTTTTTCGGGGCGTTACCAGGGCTGGGTGCAGGGCCATCATTCGCCAACCTGCATCATGAAAACCTTTTTGGAGAACCAAGTCTGTAGGAAGATCGCTCATTATCGCAAGGAGAAATCACAGACGTCCGGGATAAAATACTCGTTCTCCGTGATTTTTCCTCGCGAATGAATATTTTCTTGGCGCTCATGGGGCGTGAAGAGAGCGGAAGGTGGAAAATTTCAAAAGAGTATGATTATGCGGAGATCGATAGGGGCCGGACACAGGACGTGTCCGGCCAACTTTTTTGCGCATTGTGTCATCAGGAATTTACACCAGACTGTTCCAACTCATCCTCAGGTTCCGGTTCCGGCGCGGACGGGTCCGGGTCCGTGCGTTGACTCTGCTGTTCGTGCAGTCGTTCCTGGGAGTGCTTGATCAATTTGGTCAATCTAGCCGCGGCGCCGTCAACGGCCAGATTCAGTGTCGCTGCCCGATGTGCGACCGCGATGGGCTGGTGACCCTCGAGACGGGCTTCCAGCAGACAGCGCATGTCGTCATGTCCGCCCTTCTTGTCGCTGTTTTCGTCGCTCAAATGGACTTCCAACAGCGTGATCCGCGCGCTGAGCCGGCCTAGGGCGCTTTCCACTCCATCGCTGATTTCAGTTTGCAGGGCCTCGTCAATCTCGATGTTGCGGTCGGAGTTGATTTGAATCCGCATGGTTTTCTCCTTGCGTTAAAATTTTGGATTTACTGGGATTATAGGGTTTAATTTCTCGGAATCAGCTGAGGCGGAAGCAACGCTTTCGTGGTACAGCATCAAAATTTTCGGGCGCGTTTCAACCGGGAACCGCCTTTTTGCATCCCCCCATCTGTGTTTTCTCGTCGAGCAAGGTGACGTGAACGCACCCATTCCCGCCTTGTAGGGAATGAATGCTGGGTCTTTTTTCCAACCTCCGTCAGGAAAACATTTTTTCTGAACCGAGTCTGTGGGGAAATCGCCTATTGTCGCAAGGGAAAATCACAGGCAACGGGATTTTCCCCTGACGGACGATGTGCGGAGATCTCTTTCCTGTCGCCCCTCGCAACCTCCTCCCGGGAATTATTCCCGTCTTCCGTGATTTCTCCTCACAATAAATATGCGATTCCCCTACAGACAGGGATGCCCAAAAAGGTATCCTCCAGTTTCGTAGTCAAAGGACGGTGTCGTGACGTTGTCGGAGACGTTACTGAAGAATCGCATATTCTTGCGAGTCCTTGAGAAACTTGCGGGAGAGAGGAGACAAAAATGAAGAACGAACTCTTTACGACGGCACTCATGGTCGCTGTACTCGCTTTGTTTTCCGGATGCGCGGCCATGCCTCAAACATGGCCTGATAAGGAGCGGAACGCGGAAAACAAGATGGTCGTCATCCAGGAAAAGATTGGAGACGGACTGAGAACCGGCGCGCTCACCCCTGACCAATCCCAAATGTTCCTGACCACACTGAAGGGCGTTCGGACGGATTACACGGCACTGACGAGCAAGCCGGCCCGCCGGGGAGAATGGAATAGCCTCAATGTCCGGCTGGAAAGGCTTGGCAATGAAATTGACCGGGCGCTTTTCCGGCCAATGAGAATTGAAGGACCACGGACCGGGGACAGGATTGTCGCACTGCAGTGGACAATTGATGATGGGAGGGTCAGCGGACGTTTGCCCGCGGGAGAGGGGCGCGAAGTTCAATACCGGCTGGACTCCGTCCGGCGTGATTACCTGCATCTGACGGAAGGAGGCAGGTCCATGAGCTACGAGGAAGAAGCGGACATTTCGCGCAGGCTCGATGCATTGGAAATGGAATTGAATCTATATCGGTAACAACTCGAATAAGTGAGGCCAAATGAGTGAAAAATTTAAATATGGAGAGGAACTTCAATCCATGCTCCAACAATGGAACGCGGAGTATGACGAATTGGAGGAGAATCAAATAGCCGGCGATGGAGGCTTGAAAGAACTCAAACAGACTCTGGACAAAAAATGGACTGCTTTGAGCAAATCTTTGAACAGGCCGGGAAGAGATTCAGATAAAATTTACCCAACTAACAATCAACCAGGAGGCAGACCATGAAATCAAGCACGCAAGACAAAGCAGAAGGCAAGATGCACCAGGCGAAAGGGAAGATCAAGGAGACCGCCGGAAATGCAGTCGGTAACGAAGAACTGGAAGCTAAAGGCAAAGGCGAACATTTAAAGGGGAAAGCCCAGGACAAGGCTGGGGACGTCAAGAAGGTTGTGGGGAAATAGAGAGGATATTCTCGTTCCCAGGCGCAGCCTGGGAACGAGATCATTCGTGTTCAATGACCGTAACACGCACTTCACACCAACATTAGGAGAAGAAAAGTGAATGCTTTTTTTCAGATGCTCAAGAAAGACCATGTGGAAGTAAAGGGAATTTTAGGTCAGCTTAAACAAACCAAAGAAAGTGCACCGAAGAAGCGTGAGGAGTTGTTCAAAAAGCTCAGGGAAGAGCTGGTGCCTCATATGAAAGCCGAAGAAAGTGCTTTCTATCCGCCTCTGTTGGAGAAGAAAGAGGCCCGCGAAGATGCCATGGAGGGAATAGAAGAGCACCATGTGAGTGAACTTGTTTTGAAAGAACTGGAAAAAATGCCGAAGGATGATGATAAATGGGGAGCCAAGGTGGCTGTGTTTAAGGAGCTCGTGGAGCACCATATCAAGGAAGAGGAAGGTACGCTGTTTAAAATAGCGGAAAAAGCATTGGACCCGGACGAATTTAAAACAATCTCGAAAAAATTTGAACAGGACAAGGAGAAAATCAAAAAGAACTTGTAACTCTTCAGCACATACGGTGGATGATCATGCTCCAGGGCTGGATTCCGGCTTTCGCCGGAATGACTTGTTTTTCATGCCACCTGCCAATCAGTCATACCCGCGAAGGCGGGTATCCAGTCCGGTTTTTCTCTGAGCTGAGTAGTTACCAAAACAAATAATCTTCTAGACCATGGCAAGGAATCAACAGGAGATTGATCATGATGAGCAAGGATAAGAAGAGTAATTTGGGGAAAAGTAAGCACGGAAAAGGGTCTGCTTCAAAGGGAGACGCAGAAGTGGCAGCTGGCGGCGAACTGCACCAGATCGCCGGCGGAGACCACCCCGCGCTGACCACGAACCAGGGCGTGGCAATATCCGATAATCAAAACTCGCTCAGAGCCCATCCGCGCGGCCCCACGCTTCTGGAGGATTTCGTCCTTCGCGAAAAAATCACGCATTTCGATCACGAGCGTATTCCGGAGCGCATCGTTCACGCGCGCGGAACGGGCGTGCATGGGTTCTTCGAGCTGACGGCCTCGTTGGAACAGTACACCACCGCCAAAATACTCACCGAGGTAGGAGAGAAGACACCCCTGTTCACGCGGATATCGACCGTGGCGGGCGGCTCTGGTTCGATAGACACCCCGCGTGACGTACGCGGCTTTGCCGTCAAGTTTTATACCAAGGAAGGCAACTGGGACCTGGTCGGCAACAACATACCGGTCTTCTTCATCCAGGATGCCATTAAGTTCCCCGACCTCGTCCATGCCGTAAAAATGGAACCCGACCGCGGCTTTCCGCAAGCAGCAACCGCCCACGACACCTTCTGGGATTACATTTCCCTCACGCCGGAATCCATGCATATGGTGATGTGGATCATGTCCGATCGCACCATCCCGCGTTCGCTACGGATGATCGAGGGCTTCGGGGTGCATAGTTTCCGATTGATTAACGCTGCAGGCGAATCAACCTTCGTCAAATTTCACTGGCGTCCCAAGCTCGGTTTGCAGTCCACCATCTGGGACGAGGCCGTCAAGATTGCCGGCGCTGATCCGGACTTCCACCGCCGCGACATGTTCGACGCCATCGCGGCGGGCGGTTTCCCCGAGTGGGAGTTCGCGGTTCAGCTGTTCACCCAGGAGGAAGCGAACAGCTTTCCGTTCGATCATCTTGATCCGACCAAGCTGATTCTTGAAGAGCTTGTCCCTCTGAAAGTGATCGGCCGGATGGTGCTGGATCGCTGGCCGAGGAACTTCTTTGCTGAAACCGAACAGGTTGCCTATTGCCCCGGAAATATCGTGCCGGGCATCGATTTCTCCAACGATCCACTGTTACAAGGACGTTTGTTCTCGTATATCGACACGCAGCTTTCGCGCCTGGGCTCACCCAATTTCCATCAGATCCCGATCAACGCGCCCAAGTGCCCGTTCGGCAATCTTCAACGCGACGGACACATGCAGATGGCGGCGCAGGAGGGCCGTGTTGCGTATGAGCCCAATTCCCTGTCTCAAAACGCACCACGCGAAACGCCGGCCAAGGGCTTTCACAGCGCCGCGGTAACGGAAACCGGGGTGAAAGGTCGCATCCGTGCCGAGAGCTTCGCCGACCACTACAGCCAGGCGCGGCAGTTCTATCTCAGTCAAACCGCCCATGAGCAGGCGCACATCGCTTCGGCGCTCGTGTTTGAGCTATCCAAGGTCGAACATGTCCATGTGCGGGAAGCAATGGTCGGGCATTTGCGACATATCGAGGAAGATCTCGCCGGGCGGGTTGCCAAGGGGCTTGCGTTGGAAAAGATGCCCGATGCGCCTGAGGCCGCGGCTCCTGTTCAGGAGTTGGAACCTTCGCCCGCATTGCAGCTCATCGGCAAGATGAAGGATACCCTCGAGGGACGGGTCGTCGGCGTTCTGATCGCGGATGGTTCAGACGGCTCCGTTATCAAGAATATTAAAAAAGCCGCGATGGATGCGAAAGCTGTCGTGAAGATCGTCGCACCCAAAGTCGGCGGCGCAAAACTTGCGGACGGATCGATGTTGCCGGCTGACGGACAATTGGCGGGCATGCCTTCCGTGCTCTTCGATGCTGTCGCGGTCATTCTCTCTGAAGACGGCGCAAAAACACTGTCAGTGGAAAGCGCTGCCATCGATTTCGTGCGCGATGCCTTCGGTCATCTCAAGGCAATCGCCGTTGATAAGGGAGGCACGGAGTTGTTGAAAACAGCGAATGTTGAACACGATGCCGGCGTCGTGGATGCCAACGACACGGACGCATTTGTTGCCGCGGCGAAAACACGTCAGTGGGATCGGGAAAAGTTGGTGCGAATATTGGCCTGACCACTGTTTCCATACCAGTCCGTTGAAAAACTCCCAATTGCTGCGTCGCTGCAAAAAGTTCAAACTCTCACGTAT